>CAMPHL010000241.1 GCA_946885905.1 uncultured Pseudomonadota bacterium
CGGTCTCCGACCTCTTCACCGGCATGTATGCCACCACCGCGATCCTCGCCGCGCTGCTCGAGCGCGAACGCAGCGGCCGCGGACAGGCGATCGACATGGCGTTGCTGGACGTGCAGGTGGCCATGCTCGCGAACCTCAGCTCGAGCTACTTCGTCTCGGGCCGGGCGCCGGGGCGCATGGGCAACGCCCACATGAACATCGTGCCGTACCACGTCTTCCGCGCCTCCGACGCGTTCCTGATCGTGGCCGTCGGCAACGACGGGCAGTTCGCGGGCTTCTCGCGCGTGCTGGGCGTGCCCGAATGGGCATCCGACCCGCGCTTTTCCACCAATCCGCAGCGGGTTCGCCATCGGGACCTGCTCGTCGGGATGATCGCCGAGCGCCTCGCCGCGCGGCCCGCGGCCGAGTGGCTCGCCGGGCTCGAGGCCGAGGGCGTGCCCTGCGGCCCCATCAACGACCTCGACCAGGTGTTCGCGGATCCGCAGGTTGTGCATCGCGGGATGCGTGTCGCGGCGCCGCATCCGGCCGCCGGCGAAGTCACGATGGTCGCGAACCCGATCAAGTTCTCCGCCACGCCGATCGTGCACGACCGGGCTCCGCCCTTGCTGGGCGAGCACACCGAGGAAGTGCTGACGGGCGTGCTCGGCCTGTCGGCCGCGGAGGTTGCGGCGCTGCGGGAGGCCGGGGCCATCTAGACGGGGATACGCAACCTCGCGGGGGGCGCGGTAAGCCGGTACACTGGAACGAGTTTCCAGGAGGGCGATTGAAGCCGACCGACATCGCGCAGCCCGACTACTTCCACAAGGTGGTCGACTGCCAATGGGCCTGCCCGGCGCACACGCCGGTCCCCGAGTACATCCGCCTCATCGCGCAGGGCCGCTTCAGCGACGCCTACATGGTGAACTGGGTGTCGAACGTGTTTCCCGGCATCCTCGGTCGCACCTGCGACCGGCCCTGCGAGCCCGCCTGCCGGCGCGGCCGCGTGGAGGCGAACCAGGGCGAGAAGCCCGAGCCGGTGGCGATCTGCCGCCTGAAGCGGGTGGCCGCCGACTACAAGGGCGACATCCGCGCGCGCCTTCCCAAGCCCGCGGCACGCCGCAACGGCAAGCGCGTGGCCTGCATCGGCGCCGGTCCCGCCTCGCTCACCGTCGCCCGCGACCTGGCGCCGCTGGGCTACCACGTGACGCTGTTCGATTCCGACCGGCTCGCCGGCGGCATGATCCGCTCGCAGATCCCCAAGTTCCGCCTGCCCGAATCGGTGATCGACGAGGAGTGCGGCTACATCCTGGGGCTCGGCGTGCACTTCAAGGGCGGCCACCGCATCGATTCGCTGAAAGCGCTGCTCGGGGAGGGCTACGACGCCGTCTTCATCGGCTCGGGCGCTCCGCGCGGGCGCGACCTCGACATCCCGGGCCGGCGCGAAGCCGCGGCGCACATCCACATCGGCATCGACTGGCTCTCGTCGGTTTCCTTCGGCCACGTGACGAAGATCGGCAAGCGAGTGATCGTCCTGGGCGGGGGCAACACCGCGATGGACTGCTGCCGCTCGGCGCGCCGCCTGGGCGGCGAGGACGTGAAGGTGATCGTCCGCTCGGGCTTCGAGGAGATGAAGGCCTCGCCCTGGGAGAAGGAGGACGCGATGCACGAAGGCATCCCGATCCTCAACTACCTCGTGCCCAAGGCGTTCGTCCACGACCACGGGCGGCTCACGGGGATGCTGTTCGAGAAGGCGAAGGCGGTCTACGACGAGAAGGGGCGCCGGTCGCTGGTTCCCACGGGCGAGCCCGACCAGGCGATCGAATGCGACGAAGTGCTGGTCGCGGTGGGGCAGGAGAACGCCTTCCCCTGGATCGAGCGCGACATCGGGATCCAGTTCGACAAATGGGGCATGCCGGTGCTCGATCCCGCGACGCTGCAGTCCACGCGCCCCGACGTCTTCTTCGGTGGCGACGCGGCCCTGGGCCCCAAGAACATCATCTGGGCGGTCGCCCACGGCCACGACGCCGCGATATCGATCGACCGGCTCTGCAACGGGGAGGACGTGCGCAACCGTCCCGCCCCCCAGGTGAACCTCACCTCGCAGAAGATGGGCATCCACGAGTGGAGCTACGACAACCAGGTGGCGCCCGAGCCGCGCTTCAAGGTTCCGCTCAAGGACCTCACCATCACGCTCAAGGACATCCGCCAGGAGGTCGAGCTGGGCTTCGATCCCAAGCTCGCCTGGAGCGAGGCGCAGCGCTGCCTCAACTGCGACGTCCAGACCGTGTTCGCGCCCAGGCTCTGCATCGAGTGCGACGCCTGCGTGGACATCTGCCCCATGGACTGCATCACCTTCACCGCCGACGGCGAGGAAGGGGAGCTGCGCGCCCGGCTGAACGCCCCGGCCACGAATCCCGACCAGGCGATCTACGTGGCCGCGGGCCTGAAGACCGGCCGGATCATGGCCAAGGACGAGGACGTCTGCCTGCACTGCGGGCTGTGCGCCGAGCGCTGTCCCACCGGCGCCTGGGACATGCAGAAGTTCCTGCTCGACACCACCCAGGCCGGTCCCGGCTGCCGCCGTCCCGCGGCCGCCCCCGCCCCGGCGCCGGTGCCGGCGTGAACGTTACGGCTGTAATCCGGCCGAAATATGCGCATCGCACGGCATCCATAAAATGCGGCGACATTCAGGTGACCTCGTCAGGAGATCAACAACAATGTCTCACCGCAATCGCATCGCGGCGCGCCTCGCGCGCCTGGCCGCCGGCGCCGTCATGGCCGGGGCCGTGTCGCTGCCCGCCCTCGCGGCCGGCGACGCACAGGTCGTCAACAAGGTGGATCCCGAGTTTCCGCGTGAAGCGGTCCAGGCCGGCGCCGACAAGGGCATGGTGAAGGCCCGCATGACCGTGGATGGCTCGGGGGAAGTGGTCCGCGTCGAGATCCTCGAGGCGCAGCCGCGACGGGTGTTCGATCGCGCGGTAGTCAAGACGCTGTCCCAGTGGCGCTTCAACCCGGGCGCCAACAACCGGACGGTAGAGATCGACGTCAACTTCACCCGCTAGGCGCCGCGGGTAGCTGCGACAGGCGCCGACGCCCTTTGGGAGGAGGGTGACGATGGTCCTGCGCAAGCTCAAGATCGGTTCGCGCCTCGCGATCGGCTTTGGCGCGGTCATGCTGCTCCTGGTGGGCGCGGCCGTTGGCGCCGTCGTGCTCGACAAGGTGAACCGCGACCGGCTGACCGAGACGCTCGCCGCCGCGAGCGCCAAGGAGCAACTTGCCGTCGAGATGAAGCTGCTCGCGCTCGAGCAGGCCACGGCACTTCGCAACCTCGTGCTCATCGCCGACCCGAAGGGCATGGAGGCGGAGAACGAGCGCGTGAAGAGCCTGGCGACCTCGCTCGACGCGACGCGCGAGCGCCTTTCCGCAACGAGCCTGTCGGGCGCCGAGCGCGAGGTGCTCGCCAGCCTCGCCCGGATCGACGGCGAGTTCGACGTGCCGGTGAAGACCGCCTTCGAGTACGCCTCGCTCTTCCGCACGGAAGACACGGCGAACCTCCTGCTGCAGAGAATCGATCCCCTGGTCCAGAGCCAGCTCTCCGAGCTCGACACGCTGGTGCAGCAGCAGCGCGGGGCCTACCTGCAGGCTCTCGGCGATTCCACCGACTCGAGCGAGCGCCTGATGTGGCTCACGCTCTCGCTCGTGGCCGGGGCGCTCGCGCTGGCACTCGGCTTCGCCTGGGTGCTGATGCGCTCGATCACCACGCCGCTCGCCGAATCGGTGAGCGTGGCCCGCCGCGTGGCCTCCGGGGACCTCACCTCGCGGGTCAGCGTCGAAGGCCAGGACGAGGCCGCGGAACTGCTCTCGGCGCTGCGCGACATGAATTCGCGCCTGGGGGACATGGTCACCAGGATCCGCGCCGGCGCCGAATCCATCGCCGTGGGCGCGGGGCAGGTCGCGGCCGGCAACCAGCAGCTTTCCAGCCGCACGGAGGAGCACGCGAGCTCGCTCGAGGAAACCGCTTCGACGCTCGAGGAGTTCACCACCACCGTGCGGCAGAACGCCGAGCATGCGGCGCAGGCGAGCTCGCTCGCGGGCGAGGCGTCCAACACCGCCGAGCGCGGCGGCGCGGTCGTGGCCAAGGTGGTCGAGACGATGCGCGAGGTCACGGACTCGTCGCGGAAGATCTCCGAGATCATCGGGGTGATCGACGGTATCTCGTTCCAGACCAACATCCTGGCGCTGAACGCCGCGGTGGAGGCCGCGCGCGCCGGCGAGCAGGGCCGCGGGTTCGCCGTCGTGGCCTCCGAGGTGCGCTCGCTTGCGCAGCGCTCGGCGGCCTCCGCCAAGGAGATTCGCGGCCTGATCGAGGACTCGGTGAAGCGCGTCGAGACGGGCGCGCGCCTGGTGCAGCAGGCCGGGCAGACGATGGACGAGCTCGTGGTCTCGGTGCGCAAGGTCGCCACGATCATGACCGAGATCGCCTCCGCCTCCCACGAGCAGAGCTCGGGCATCGACCAGATCAACAGGGCCATCACGCAGATGGACCACGTGGTGCAGATGAACGCCTCGCTGGTGGAGCAGGCCACGGCGGCTGCGACCAGCATGGCCGAGCAGGCCACCGGGCTCGCGCACGTGGTGGCCCAGTTCCGTGTCGTCGAGGGCGCGGCCGCCCCGGCGCCGGCGGCGCAACCGGCCGCGGCAGGGAGCGCCGCGGCGTCGGCTTCCCGCGCAGTGGCCGCGGCACCCAGGCGCGAGCCCGTCCTCACGGACGCGAGCGACGACTGGAAGGAATTCTAGGGACCCAGGGAGAACAACAACATGCCACTCGTCGCAATGACCCGTGAAATGGGCTCGCTCGGCAAGGACGTCGCCGCCGGGCTGGCCGCCCGCACCAAC
>CAMPHL010000242.1 GCA_946885905.1 uncultured Pseudomonadota bacterium
AACCGCCTCGCCACGCCGGAGGCCACGATGCCGGCGAGCGTCGCGCTGCCGATGGAGTTGTCGGCCGTCACGATGTGGACCTGCCCCTCGGGCATGAGGCGCGGGTCGAAGACGTGCGTGGAAAGGGCCGAGAGCTCGCGCGGCAGGGGCTTGAGGTCGTACTCCATTTCGACGTACGAGTCGCGCAGGCTGATGTCGGTCCAGAGGTCCGGCGAGCACGGGCTTTCGCACTGGTTGCGCGAAGCGTGCTGGGCGACCACGAAGGTCATCGGGTTGTAGCCCGGCTCGAGCAGGTCGGTGGGGATCTGCACCCCCAGCTTCACCTCGGGCGCCTGCGGATTGAGCCGCGCCTGGGCGATCGGCTGCCCGCGCACCTTCACGATGAGCGTCGAAGTGTCGGGCACGAGATTGGCCGAGACGGTGTAGCGCAGGTGCACCACCGCGCGGTTCAACTGCCAACGCGCGGGCAGCGGCACCTGGAGCAGGCGCTGGTCCGAGATGCAGCGCAGCTCGAGCTTCTTGTCGCCCGTGAGCTGGTCGAGCGGGATCTTCATCGTCTCGGCGTGCGAGCCCAGCGCCAGCGCCGCGGCCAGGACGGCCGCCGCGGCCCTGCGCCCGCGCCGCCACGCCTGGCTCACTTGCGCCCACGTGGTCTTCGCAACGATCCGGAAGCACACCCCGATGCCGCGCATGCCCATGCGCAGCAGGGTCGCGAAGAGGTCCATCAGCGGGATGCCGCGCGCGCGCACGTCCCACACGGCGAGCCAGCGGCGGCTGTCGCCGTAGACGAAGTGGACGATCTCGGCGAAGGACTCGCGCGGCTTCATGAACTGCAGGCCGATGACCATCCGCTCCCCGGCCTTGCGCTTCCTCTTCACCTCGCCCTCGAAATAGCTCACCAGCCCGTCGGCCCCGGATGCCTCGATCATGACGCGCTCGCGCTCCTTCACCTCGAAATCGATGTCCGCGCCGAAGCTCATGCCGGTGAGCGAGAGGTCGACCAGGTCGACCTCGAGGCGCCGGCGCATGCGCGGGAACTGGACCATCGCCGTGCCCGCGACCTGCAGGCGGTGATGCTTGCGGACCTGGCGCTTCTCCCACAACGCGCCGATCGACACCGTGGCGAGGTAGATGTTGTAGACGGCCCAGACCATGGTGACCGCGATCACGTCGCGGAATTCGGGCTGGGCGAGGAGCCGGCCCACCCCCATGATCGCGGACACGGCATTGAGGCTGAGCAGCGCGAAGAACACCAGCGAGAGCGAGTTCAGCTGCTCCTCCTGCACGCCGATGCCCTTGGGCGTGACCTTGAAGGTCGGCTTGTGCGGATGGCGGATCGCCGAGAGCACGGCCGGGGCGAGGAAGACCGACTGCACGCTCTCGTAGATCTCCGAGAAGAAGGGGCGGCGGGTGCGGCCGAAGAAGAAGTCCGACACGATGAAGGTCGAGACCACGAACGGCATGGCGTAGGCCATGATCTGCTGCGCCGAGGCGTGGTAGATCGCCAGCCCGAAGATCAGGAACGCGGCGGGCGCGAGGAAGTAGATCATCCGCGCGATGCCGAAGAACCAGAAGAGGCAGCAGTTGAAGTAGCACAGGCGCTGCGCGAGCGACAGCCCCGGCACGAACAGCGGGTCGTGCAGGATGAAGATCTGCACCATCCCCTGGGCCCAGCGCGTGTGCTGCAGCATGTAGTCCGCGTACGACTCCGCCGCCAGGCCGCAGACCATCGGGTGGTTCACGTAGACGCTGCGGTAGCCGCGGCGGTGCAGCTCGAAGGCGGTCTCGGCGTCCTCGGTGATCGACTGTCCCGACATGCCGCCCACCTCCTCGAGGTAGGAGCGGCGCATCACCGCGGCCGAGCCGCAGAAGTAGCTCGCGTTCCACGAATCGAGGCCGGGGTGGACCACGCGGTAGAACATCTCGCTCTCGTCGGAGACCGGCAGCCCCCCGCCCATCGCCTTCTCCGCGGGCGCGGCGTTCACGAAGAAATGCGGGGTCTGGACGAGGAAGGCCTTCGGGTCCTCGAGGAAGTAGCCGAGCGTTCGCTGCAGGATCTCGGCCGTCGGCACGTGGTCGCAGTCGAGGAACAGGATGAACTCGCCGCGCGAGTTCACCATGGCGTGGTTGAGGTTGCCCGCCTTGGCGGAGCGGTTGGTCTCGCGCGTGAGGTAGTGGGCGCCCATCTCCGCGGCGATCTCCTTCAGGCGGTAGCGCCGCTGCCACGCGTCCATCCCCTTTTCCTCGTGGGCGCGCTTGGCGAGCGTGCCGCCGTCGTCGCAGATGTAGATGCGGAGCTTGTCCTTGGGGTAGTCGATCTGCGTGGCCGCGGCGACCGTGAGGCGCACGATCTCCGGATCCTCGCTGTAGGTCGGGACGAAGATGTCCACCGTGGGCCACCTGGCGCGGTCGGCCGGCATCTGCGCTTCCTCGCGCTCGAGCGGCCAGACGTTCACGAACAGGCCCAGCAGGTGCACCGTGATGGAGTAGATCTCGGCGAGGAAGAGCAGCGCCATGCCGAAGAAATCCGCCGGGTTCGTGTAGATCAGCGTCTCGAAACTGCGCCACCAGAGGTAGCGCAGCGTGAGGTATCCCGAGAGGAGCACGAACACCAGCCGCCATGCGTTGCGGCGTGAGCCCTGGAAGCGGCCGATGGCGAAGAGCAACCCTACGCACGCCCAGCCGGATATCAGCTGGATCATGGGGCCGAAGTGCGCCTCGCGCAGGTTGACCATGTACAGCAGCGCACCCGCGGCGAGGATCAGGGGCGCGGTGTTGGCGGGCAGGCGGCGCAGCGCATCGAAGGAGCGGGCGATGAGCCCCTGGCGCCTTCCTACGAAAACCGTCTTGTGCGTGTTGACGGCCATCGCGTCAGGGACGCAGAGCGACGCCCTTGGAAGGCGCGGCCTTGCGGGTCGTTGCCTGCGCCGGGGTGGGTGCGTTGGTGACGGCGGTCGCGGGCGCGGCCTTTGCGGGCGCCGCGTTCGGCGCCGCAACGGAGCGAGGGGTTGCAGCGGAGGCGTTGCCATTGCCGGCCGGCGAGGGCACGACGTTGCTCATCAGCGCGCCCTTCTCCTCGTGATAGAGGATCGCGCTGCCCTTCGTCTCCTCGTACTGCACGACCTTGCCCGCGAGGCCGCGTGCGGCCGGGGGTTCGCCGGCGGGCGCACGGGTCTGCGCGAGGAGCGATGGCGTGCCCAGCGTGCAGGCGAACGCGAGGCCCAACGCCGCGAGGCGACCCGCGACATGGCCGCATCGAATCCGCCGCTCTCCCATGGTTTCCCGCCGTCCTTCGAATATAAGAATTCTTGTGCCTACGCTTTTAGCACGGCTGGCCTCCCAAGGCCAGTAACGATTACCCCGCACCGCGCTCCCTCAACGCCAGCTTGCAAAGCATCAACAGCACCGCCGGGTAGTACATCTGTCCCGGCTCCAGCGCCGGGAGCCGGTCGGCCCTCGCGTGGGGCCAATCGCGCGCGAGCTGCGCGACGGCGCGGATTCCCGCGTCGGCCCCGCGGCTGTCGATGCTGTCGTCCTTGACGTTGGTCCACGCCGGCACCCACGGCAGTGCCTCGTACTGCCCCCAAAAGTCGCGGTACGGGCGCATCAACGCCTCGTTGTCGCGCCGGCCCCAGAGGAGGTAGACCGGGATGCGGACCGCATCGTAGCTGAAGCGCGCGGGCGCCGGGCCGCCGGGAGCGACGCGCTCGCCCAGCTTCAGCCAGTCCGGCGGCAGCCGCCATCGCCCGAAAGCCGAATAGGCGAGGATCGCCGTGCCCGACCGCGGCAGCTCCTCCCACTCGGGCGCGGGGTCGACGCGCGCGAGGTCGGGGAAGGCGGGGAAGATCCAATACGAGAGGTTGATGGTGAGCCCGTCGGGCTTGTCGAAACCCTCGACCCCCGGGACGAGGACCATGCCGTGCGCCACGCGCTTCACGAGCTTGGCGCGCACATCCTGGGCGATGCGCTTCGCGGCCGATCCGTACTCGGGTACGCGCCACTTTTCGGCGGCCCGCGCGAGCGCCCACGCCACCAGCAAGTCGCCGTCGGTCGCGTTGTTGCGATCGGTCACTCCCTTGCGCGGCTCCCATCGCCAGGCGAGGAGCGCGTCGTCGCGGACCTGCAGGTTCTTCTGCGTCCACTGCCAGAGGCGTTCGAAGGCGGGACGATCGTCGTAGTGCAGCGCGAAGATCATCGCGTAGCCCTGCCCCTCGGAGTGGCTGATGCGGCCCTGCCCGGTATCGACCACCCGGCCGTCGGCCTGGACGAAGTCCTGCTTGAAGACCTCCCAGTCGTTGTCCGCCGCGCAGGCCGCGAGGCCCGGAACCATCGCGGCCAACGGGAGCACGAGCAGGACGAGGAAGCGCAGCGCGGCCCGCACGGCTACTTCACGGGCCACAGCGCGGGCGGGGTGGGCGCGACGGCCTTCGGCTCGGCGCTCTTCGAAGCCGGCATTTCGGATCCCGGCTTCGTCAATTCGGGCTTCGTCACGGGCGCTTCGGCCCTCGCCGCGACCTGACCCCCCGCGTACTCGTCCCACGCAGACTGCACGCGGGCGTCGTGGGGAGCGAGCTGGCGGGCCCGCGACAACAGGACGCGCGCGGCGCTGCGGTCGTCATCGCGCATCGCCTGCCGGGCCGCCGCAACGAGCGCCGCCGGATCGTAGTGGTCGAAGGCGCCGGCGGGAACCACGGCCGCGAGGCCCGCCAGGCACAGCACGAAGGTGGCCGTGGCGCGGATCAAAACTGGAATCCCGGCAATTGCGGCTCGGGCGGCATCGCCACGGGCCGCGCCGCGGTGCCGTCGAGGGTGAAGCGCACGTAGAGCAGGAA
>CAMPHL010000243.1 GCA_946885905.1 uncultured Pseudomonadota bacterium
ATGATGCGCGAGGCCGCCGCACGCGGCTGCACGCTGTGGGCGTGCGAACCGGCCAGCGCAGCACGTGGGCGCGCAGCTTCAAGGCTTGAGGTCCATTTCCAGCCGCATGAAATCGCCCCGGTAGGTGACGAGCCCCAGGTAGACCACCGTCCCCAGGTCGTTCACGCAGACCCGGCGCACCTCGGCCACGGGGGAATTCACCGGGATGCCGAGGAAGCCCGCGACCTCGACGTCGGCCGCGGACACGGTCAGCGTCTGGCTCGCACGGGAAAGCTTCACGTGCGCAAGCTCCAGGAGAACCGGCACCACCGTTTCGCGGCGGAAGCGCGTGGGCGCCATGCGGAAGACGTGGTTATCCAGGTAGATCGAGATCACGCAGTAGGGAATGTCGTCGCGCGAGTGGACGCGGCGCATGAAGTGGTAGCGCCGCGCCGGGCGGCCGTCGTCGGGCTCGAGCGGGGGCACCGCCGCGGCTTCCTCGAGGAGCGTGAGGCGCGGCTTGTCGTGGCGATAGACCTCGGCCAGCTCCGCGAGCGTGGTCTGCAGGTGCAGCGGGCGCTTGCGCGGCGCCGCGGTGCCGGTCACGAACGTGCCGCGGCCCTGCTGGGGCGAGAGCAATCCTTCGCGCTCCAGCAGCTCCACGGCCTGGCGGACGGTCACGCGCGCGACGTCGAATTCCTGCGTGAGCTCGTCGAGCGTCGGCAGCTGGTCGCCGGGGCGCAACTGCCCGCGCGCGATGCGGTTGCGCAGCACGTCCGCGAGCTGCGCGTAACGCGGCAGGGGGCTGTGGCCGAAGAGCGAATGCGGGGGCATCCCGGGCTATTGTGCTAAAGGTTCTATCCATAGTACCTTTCCCCGCTTGAAACGCGCAATGCTGATCCTGGCCCCCTGGGCGGTGATCGTCGCCGCCTGGTACGCCATCCATTACAGCGGGCTGGTGAACCCGGCGCTCGTGCCCACGCCGCACGCCGTCGGTGCCCGGTTCGCCGAGCTCGCGCGCGACCGTCTCCCCATGGACGTCTGGATGTCCACGCAGCGGGTGTTCGTCGGCGTATCGCTCGGGATCGCCTGCGCGGTGCCGGTGGGGTTCGTGCTCGGCTGGTACCGCGCGATCCGCGACTTCATCGAGCCGCTGGTCAACTTCTTCCGCGCCCTGCCCCCCATCGCGCTCATCCCGCTCGTCATCGTCTACTTCGGCGTGGACGAGACCGCGAAAATCGTGATCCTCTTCTACGCCTCGTTCTTCTCCGGCGTGATCGTGATGTACGAGGGCATCGCGCAGATCAGCCCGATCTACGTGCGCGTGGCCCGCACCCTGGGCGCCACCGACGGCGAGATCTTCCGCAAGGTGATCGTGCCGCTCACCGTGCCGCACATGCTGACGGCGCTTCGCGTGGCCCTGGGCGTGGCGTGGGCCACCCTCGTCGCCTCCGAGCTCATCGCCGCGCAGCGCGGCCTGGGCTCGTTGATCCAGAACGCCGCCTCGTTCTTCCAGCTCGACATCATCTACGTGGGGATCATCTGCATCGGCTTCATCGCGCTGGTGATGGACATCCTCCTGAGGCTCGCGGCGCGAAGGCTGGTGGCCTGGCAGGAGCGAATCGCGTGACCGGCACGCCATCGCCTCCGCGCATCGTCTTCGAGAACGTCTCGATGGAGTTCGCCACGGCCCAGGGCGCCATCAAGGTCGTGGACGACGTCTCGTACGCGATCCACGACCAGGAGTTCGTCTCGGTGATCGGCCCGTCGGGTTGCGGCAAGACCACCACGATGAACATGGCGGCGGGGTTCGTGAAGCCGACCGCCGGGCGCGTGCTGCTGGACGGCAAGCCCGTGGCGGGCCCCGGCCCCGACCGCGGCGTGATGTTCCAGGAGTACGGCGTCTTTCCCTGGCTCACCGTGCGCGACAACATCGCCTTCGGCCTGGGCCTCGCGGCCAACCGGGCGCATGCATCGCAGCGCGATGCGATCGTGGAGAAGTACATGCGCCTCATGGGACTGGCGGACTTCGCCCGCGCGTGGCCCAAAACGCTCTCCGGCGGGATGCGCCAGCGCCTGGCGCTCGCGCGTGCGTACGCCGTGAAGCCCGAGTTCCTGCTGATGGACGAGCCCTTCGGCGCCCTGGACGCGCAGACGAGGAGCGCCATGCAGGACCTGCTCCTCGATGTCCTGCGGCAGGAAGGCAAGACCGTGATGTTCATCACGCACTCGGTCGAGGAGGCGGTGTACCTCTCCTCGAAGATCGTGGTGATGACCGCGCGGCCCACCCGCATCCGGGAGGTGATCGAGGTGCCGTTCGGGTATCCGCGCGAGGAGTCGCTGCACGAGACGCGGCAGTTCGGCGAGCTGCGCTCGCACATCCGCGACATCGTGATGAAGGAATACGCCGCGCAGGCCCGCCAGGCTGCCGGCGCCGGAGTCTGACAACCACCAAGGAGGAGGACACATGGCACAGAACCGCAGGCAATTCCTCGGAGCGGCCGCATCGGGCGCCGCCACCGTCGGGCTCTCGTCGCTCGGATTCCCCGCGATCGCCCAGGGCGCCACGAAGATCCGCGTGGGCTATCTCCACACCCTCGCCGTCGACGGCCAGCTCTGGCTCGCCGACCACCTGGGCGCGTTCAAGAAGAACGGGCTCGACCCCGAGTTCCGGCAGTTCACCACGGGACTGGAGCTCTTCCAGGCGATGGTGGGCGGCTCGATCGACATGCTCTCAACGGGCGCGGTGATCTCGAACTTCCCCGCGCGCGGCCAGGGGAAGATGTTCATGTGCAACGCGGTCGAGTTCGCCACCGCGCAGCTCTGGGTGAACCCCTCGATGGGCGTGAACGGCTTCGCCGACCTGAAGGGCAAGCGCATCGCCACGACGACGGGCACGACCGCGCACGTCTTCCTCGACAACGCGCTGCGCGCCAACAAGCTCGATCCCGGCAAGGACGTCGAGATCCTGAACCAGCGCATGGCCGAAGCCGTGACCTCGTTCATCTCGGGCGCGGTGCCCGCGGTGGCGCTCTGGGTGCCCTTCAACGTGACGGTGCGCGACAAGGTGCCGGGCGCGAAGAAGCTGGTGGACGCCTCGGCCTACTACCCCCAGGCCGCGATCGTCTCGGGGTGGGCTGCATCGAACGAGTTCCACGCGAAGAACCGCGAGGTGCTCCAGCGCGTGATCCGCGCCTGGTCCGAAGGCAACACGATGCTGGTGAGCAAGACCGACGAGGCGCTCGCGATCCTGCAGAAGGACCACTACAAGCAGGTGCCGCTGCCCGACCTGAAGGAGCAGTTCGGCGCGCAGAAGGTGTTCTCCAACGGGCAGTGGCGCAAGCACTTCGCCGACGGCACCGTGACCAAGTGGCTGCAGCAGGTGACCGACTTCTTCGTGAAGTTCGGCAACATCCAGAATCCGACGCCGGCCTCGCAGTACTTCGACCCGAAGATCTACCTGGACACCATCAAGGCTTGAGCGAATACGACTACATCATCGTGGGAGCCGGCTCGGCGGGCTGCATCCTCGCCAACCGGCTCTCCGCCGACCCGGACACGCGCGTGCTGCTGCTGGAAGCCGGCGGCTCCGACCGCAACTTCTGGCTGCAGCTGCCGGTCGGCTACTACCGCACCATCTTCGACCAGCGCTTCTCGAGGCTCTTCGAGACCGAGCCCTGCGAAGGCACCGCGGGGCGCGCGGTCATGTGGCCGCGCGGGCGCGTGATCGGCGGCTCCTCGTCGATCAACGGGCTCATCTACATCCGCGGCCACCCCTCGGATTTCGACGGTTGGGCGCAGCGCGGCGCCACCGGCTGGGGCTATCGGCACGTGGTGCCGTACTTCGAGCGCGTCGAGTCGACGCTCCTCCCCTCGGACCTGCGCAACGACCACTCGTGCTGCAGCGCCTGGATCGAGGCGGGCAAGCGTTACGGGCTGCCGTTCAATCCCGACTTCAACGCGAAGGACACGTACGGCGTGGGGCCATACCGACTGACCATCAAGGATGGGTGGCGGCGCAGTGCCTCGCGCGCGTTCCTGGAACCCGTGCTCGGCCGGCCCAACCTCACGCTCGAGTCCAACGTGCACGTGACTCGCGTCCTGCTCGACGGCGGCCGCGCGGTGGGCGTCGAGTGGGCCCAGGGCACTTCGCTGCAAGAGGCGCGCGCCGGGCGCGAGGTCCTGCTGGCCGCGGGCGCGATCCAGTCGCCGCAGATCCTGCAGCTGTCCGGCATCGGCCCTGCGAAGCTGCTGGAAAGCCACGACGTGCCGGTCGTCGCCGACCTGCCGGGGGTCGGCGCCAACCTCATGGACCACTACCAGTCGCGCGTGGTGGTGAAGCTCTCGCGCCGCGATTCGCTCAACGACCACGTGCGCAACCCCTTCCGGCTCGCCGCGATGGGGCTCGAATGGCTGTTCAGGAATTCGGGGCCACTCACCGCGGGCGCCGGACAGGTCGGGGGGGCTGCGTGCACGCAAGACGCGCGCAATGGAGTTCCCGACGTGCAACTGCTCGTGATGCCGCTTTCGGTCGACAAGCCCGGCGAGCCGCTGCATCGCTACTCCGGGTTCACGACGGCCGTATGGCAATGCGTCCCCGAATCGCGCGGCAGCCTCGCGATTCGTTCGCGCGACCCGCTCGCGCCGCCGCGTATCGAGACCAACTACCTCGCCGAAGAGGCCGACCGCCGGGCGCTCGTGAACGGCCTGCGGATCGCGCGCGAGATCTGCGAGCAGCCGCCGTTCCGCGCGCTCTGGGATGGCGAGGTATTTCCGGGAACCAGGCTCGCCACGGACGCCGAGCTGCTGGACTACGCGCGGCGCACAGGCGGCACCGTCTTCCACGCTTCAGG
>CAMPHL010000244.1 GCA_946885905.1 uncultured Pseudomonadota bacterium
AACTGGATCCCGGACCTGTTCATGAAGCGCGTGATGGAAGGCGGCGAGTGGACGCTCTTCTCGCCCTCGGACGTGCCGGACCTGCACGACAAGTTCGGCAAGGCCTTCGAGGAGGCCTACACGATCTACGAGAAGAAGGCCGCGCGCGGGGAGCTGAAGCTGCACAAGAAGATCCCGGCGCAGAGCCTGTGGCGCAAGATGCTCACGATGCTGTTCGAGACCGGGCATCCCTGGATCACGTTCAAGGACGCGTCGAACATCCGCAGCCCGCAACAGCATGTGGGCGTGGTGCACTCATCCAACCTCTGCTGCATTGCCGCCGACCAGCGCGTCGTCACCGACCGGGGAATGCTCACGATCGGTGAGCTCTACAAACTGGGAGGACGGAACAAGGTGGTCGGCCTGGATGGCGTCTACGACGCTTCCGAAATGCTGCTGCCGCGCCCCAACGCGCCGATGGTGCGCATCGAGACCGAGGAGGGCTACAGCCACAAGGTCACGCCGGACCACAAGGTGTGGGTGAAGGACCGCGGTTGGGTGGAGGCACAGCACCTGGTGGCGGGCGACAAGCTCCTCATCCAGCAGCTGGAAGGACTCTGGGGGCCGGACCACATGCCGGACCTCACCTACCTGATGGGCCTCGTCGCGGGAGATGGCACGTTCGGCAAGGAGAGCGTCTTCATCGACCTCTGGGAGGGCGATTTCGGCTTGATCGAAGAGACAACCGAGACGGTGCACATGCTGCTGGAAGGCAATACCGTCCTGAGGACGACTTCGGTGAATGCGCCGGTGTTCCGTGTCGATCCGAAGAACGGGAAGGCGCGCCTCGCCTCCGCGCCCTTGAAGCGCCTGCTCGAGGAGCACGGGTTCACTGCGGAGAACAAGCTGCGCGTGCCGCGCCTCGTGTGGGAAGGCGATCGTGAAACGGTAGCGGCCTACCTGCGTGGCCTGTACCAGGCGGATGGCAACATCGTGTCGAGCGACGAGGTCACGACCCTGTGCCTCGCGTCTGCCGACAAGCGCCTCATCGAGGAGGTCCAGATCCTGTGGGCCAACTTCGGCGTCAAGTCCTCCATCAACGTGATGCGCGGCCACCAGGAACACGAGCTGCCCGATGGCCGCGGCGGGAAGAAGTCGTACTGGAGCCAGCCGCTCTATCGCCTGCTCATCACCTCGGTCCAGGGTTGCCGAATCGCCGAGGAAGTGACTGCACTCGGCAAGACCCGCAAGTCGGCGGCGGCGGCGCGTTTCCTGGGGAACTTGAAGAAAGTCGGCTACCAGCAGAAGTTGCACGCCACCTTCACTGGACTCACCCAGCTGCCGAACGAGGACGCCTACTGCCTCATGGTCGAGTCGGACACGCACGCGTGGACCGTGAACGCGATGGTCACGAAGAACACCGAGATCACCCTCAACACGAACGCCGAGGAGATCGCCGTGTGCAACCTGGGGTCGGTGAACCTCCTCGCGCACGTGAAGAACGGCAAGCTCGACCACGCGAAGTTGAAGAAGACCGTCGCCACCGCGATGCGGATGCTCGACAACGTGATCGACATCAACTACTACGCGGTCCGCAAGGCGCGCGATTCCAACATCCGCCACCGCCCCGTGGGCCTGGGCATCATGGGCTTCCAGGACGCGCTCCACGAGTTGCGTATCCCCTACGGCAGCGACGCGGCGATGGACTTCGCGGACAAGTCGATGGAGGCGGTCTGCTACTACGCGTACTGGGCCTCGACCGAGCTCGCCAAGGAGCGCGGCCGGTATTCCACGTTCGCCGGGTCGCTCTGGGACCGCGGCATCCTCCCGCACGATTCGTTGAAGCTCCTGATGGAGGAGCGGGGCGGCTACGTGGAAGTGGACATGTCGGAGTCGCTCGACTGGCCGACGCTGCGCGCGCGCATCAAGGAGTACGGGATGCGCAACTCCAACTGCGTGGCGATCGCGCCCACGGCCACGATCTCCAACATCATCGGCGTGTCGGCCTCGATCGAGCCCAGCTACCAGAACCTGTTCGTGAAGTCGAACCTCTCGGGCGAGTTCACGGTGGTGAACGAGTCCCTGGTGCGGGACCTGAAGAAGATGGGCCTCTGGGACGCCGTGATGGTGAACGACCTCAAGCACTTCGACGGCTCGGTCGGGAAGATCGACCGCATCCCCCAGGAGGTCCGCAGCCTTTACGCGACCGCCTTCGAGGTGGACGCCAAGTGGCTGGTGGAAGCGGGCGCGCGCCGGCAGAAGTGGATCGACCAGGCGCAGTCGCTGAACATCTACATGGCCGGCGCCTCGGGCAAGAAGCTCGACGACACCTACAAGCTCGCGTGGCTGCGCGGCTTGAAGACCACCTACTACCTCCGCACGCTGGCGGCGACCTCGGCGGAGAAGTCCACGGGCAAGGGGGGTGAGCTCAACGCCGTGCCGGCCTCGGGCGGCATGGCCGGCATGGCGGCGAGCGCAATGGCTGCGACGGGCAAGATCGCGGGAGCGGGCGAGGCGGCGGCAGAAGAAGCGAAGTTCTGCTCGATCGACAACCCGGATTGCGAGGCCTGCCAGTAAAGGTTTTGTTGAGAAAGTCTGGGGCGGCTTCGGCCGCCCTTTTTTTCGCCCCGATTCCCGGGTTCAGCTGCCGAGCTGGTCCTTGTACTTCTTCGCGTTCGCGGCGTCGCCTGCGCGCTCGGCGGCCATCGCGGCGCCCTGCAGCGTCTTGCGGCGGTTCGGCTCGCGATCGAGCACCTTTACGTATTGGGCGTAGGCGCCCCTGGCGTCGCCCGATTCGAGCAGCAGCTCGGCGTAGAGCTCGCGCGCGGGGGCGAGCTGAGCCGGGGTCTCGATGTGCTTCTCGGTCTTGTCCTCGGCGTCGGCGGCGGCGCTCAGGATGCGTAGCGCGTCGGACTTGCGGCCCTCGGCATTCGCCACCATGCCGTCGAGGTTATTCGCATGGATCGCCGCCTGGCCCGACCAGTACTTGTCGCCGCGGTCGGTGAATCGCTTCTCGATGCCGTTCAGGCGCTCGATCTCGGCCTTGGCGAGCGTGACGTCGCCCCCGCGCGCGGCGCCGAGACCCCGGCCGAAGGCGTAGATCATCTCGGGCGAGCCCACCTTGCTCCACACTTCCTGCGTGGCCGGCGGAAGGGTGAAGTCCGCGGCGCTCTTCCACTGGCCGGTCTCGAGGGCCAGCCGCAACGGCGCCGAGGCGAGCGCATACGTCGAGGGGAAGCGACTGTCGTTGGTCTGCTTCAGCGTGTAATCGCGCATCGTCGCGACCACCTTCGAGGCCTCGTCGACCTTGCCCATCTGCAGGTACGCATAGACCATGTAGTCGTAGGCGTGGAGCTTGCACCAGTCGAGATCGCCGCAGGACTTGGCCGAAGCGGTGTTGCTGGCGACGGAATCCTGCCAATAGCCCATGCGTGTGAAGATGTGCGAGGGCATGTGCAGCGCGTGCGGCGCGTCGGCCGCCACGGTGGCGTACTTGCGGGCGGAGCCCACGCCCTTGTGCGCGATGGCCGGATAGTCGTAGGCATGCACGAGGAAATGGATGACACCGGGATGCTCGGGCTGGTCTCGTCCGACACCTTCGAGCAGACCGGCGGCCTGGAGCTGCTTCGAGTAGGTCTGGTCGGTGAGCGGGGCGGAGGCGATCAGGGACCACGCATAGAGCACCGCGGCCTCGCTGTCCTTCGGGTAGGCCTCGCTCACGCGCTTCATCGCTCCGGCGAAGGCTTCCATCCGCGCCATCGTCGGCTGCTTCTCGTCGGCGGCGAAGAACGCATCGGACGCGGCTACGTAATCACGCTCGCGCGCAGTGGCCAGGCCCGCGGCCTTGGCCTTGGCGAGCGCCGCCCGCCCTTCCTCGAGCTGCTTGGGCGTAGGCGAACCCGCCAGGATGTTGTCCATGTAGGTCAGGGCCGCGCCATAGTGCGCCATGCCGCACGCGGGATCGGCGGCGGCCGCCGAGTCGAACGCCTTGCGCGCCGGGCCCCAGTAGTAGTTGTACTGGAGCAGCATCCCGTTCTCGAAATGCCTGCTCGCTTCGGCATTGCACGAGATGGGGAAGGACACCTTGCCCAGGACTCCACCGTGGGCGAACGCATCGGGAGCGGCGAAGGTGAGGGCGAGGACGCCCAGGGGAAGGGCAGCGCGCGTATTCAAGGAAGCCTCCAATGGCGGTTTGCAGGCGATGGGACGGAACGGTGCGCCGCGGGAAGCGAAACGTCAACGCTACTTTTCACACTCGCGTAGGAGGGCGCCGACAGACACGGGCCGCCGGGATCGGGCCCCGGGAGCGGGGCGCCGAAATCGATTCCGCGCCCTAGCCGCGCGCAGGTTGCCGCTTTCGCGTCGCCATGCCGTACGAGGTCATGCCCAGCACCGCCAGCGCCGCGAGGATCGCGAGGGCCGCATTGCGGGAAAGCCCGAAGGCGAGCATGCCGGAGAAGGCCGCGGGCGCGATGGACTTCGCATAGAGGCCATAGCGCGAGAGATGGCCCAGCAGGCCGCCGAGGCCGGTGCGGCCCCAGAGCTCCACCGGGGCGGTGCCCTTCACGATGGTGAGCACGCCGTTGCCGCAGCCGTAGGCGATCACGAACACGATCGCCGCGATGCCGAAGCCCTCGACGCTGATGAGCGCGAGGAGCGCGAGCATCATCAAGCCGAAGGCGACGACGCCCACCGTCACCGCCTTCACCCGTCCGGAGAACCCGAGCTCGATGATTCGTCCAGCGACCTGCATCGGACCCACCAGCATGGAGATCGTCACGGCCTGTGCGGCGGTGAGCCCTGCGGTCGTGAGCAGA
>CAMPHL010000245.1 GCA_946885905.1 uncultured Pseudomonadota bacterium
ATCGTGGCGAGCCCGCCAGCAACGAACGTGAGCTTCTTCTTGTCCTGGACGAAGGAGGGGATGGTGAGCGTGACCGTCTGCGAGCCGACGCCGCCGCCGGTGCTGGCGCCGCTTACGCGGCGCATCTGGGGCGTGGTTGCCGAGGCGCGGTCCTTCATGCCGTCGCGCGCCTTCTGCAATGCTCCCTCGTGGTGCCCGACCACGTAGATCTCGTGCTCGCGCACGTGCTTGTCCGTGCGCGAGCCTTCGTACGTGAAGAGCTTGGCGTATTCGCTCGCGAGGTTCGAGACCACGTCGTAGTACGAGCGCGAGACCACGATCTGCCCCGGGCGCGCGAAGCTCATGATGCGCTGGGCCACGTTGATGCCATCGCCGATGATGTTCGGGTGGCCGTTGATGTCCTTCACCAGCTTCACCGGCCCGAGGTTGATGCCCATGCGGACGTTCTCGCTGTCGCCCGCGGCCTCCTCGGATTCGGCGCCTTCGCGCAGCATCGCCTCCCTCAGCGACAGCGTCACGAACAGCGCGTCCTCCGGATCGCCCAGGAAGCTGATGGCCGCGCCGTCGCCGGTGTCCAGGATGATCCGGTCGTTGACCGGGATGTCCTTGATCGCTTCGGAGAGGTTATTGGTGAGGCTCGTCTTGAGGCGGATCTGCTCGGTGACCGGCTTCTTGGAATAGCCGACCAGGTCGATGAACACGACGCTGCAGATGAAAGTTCGGTTTGCCGTGTCGAGCATCGTGCTGCCTGGATGTGCGGCGGGAAGCCGGCCTCGTGATTTAGTTGTGGTAATGCAGGGACTTACGTAGCAAACCTAGGCCAAAACCTAGTTTAACCGATTGCTGCCCAAAAAGCCTGTGTCCCGGTTCACAACGAGAGCGTTTTCCCGTTGGTGGAAGCGCTATCGGGTCCCAGGAGCCAGAGGTACGCGCGTGCCGCCTCCTCGGGTGCGCGAAGGCGCGCGGGATCCTCGCCCGGATGGCTGCGCGCGCGCTGCGGGGTTGCGACCGGCCCGGGGACCAGCACGTTCATCCGCGGATTCGGCGTGCGGCTTCGCTCGTCGCTCCAGATCTGCACGAGCGGCGCGAGCCCGGACTTCGACACGGCAAACCCTCCCCAGTACGCCGCCGGCTGCAGCGCATGGGTCTCGCCGGTGAAGACCACCGAGGAGTCGGGCGCCGCGGCCAGCAGGGGCAGGCATGCGCGTGTAATGGCGAAAGGCGCCGCGAGGTTGACCTTGAGAAGCCTCATCCAGGTTTCGAGCGACTGGTTCACGAGCGGCCCCAGCGCGACGAAATGGCTCGCGCAGTGGGCGATGCCGTCGAGGCGCTCGAGGTCCTTGCGAAGCAGGTGCGCGAGGGATTCGAACTCGGCGCTTCCCGCGTGCTCGAGGTCGAGCGGGACGAGCGCGGGCTCGGGTCCTCCCGCCGCGCCGATCGCATCGTAGGTGGCCTCGAGCTTGTCCTGGCGACGACCGAGCAGCGCGACGGTGGCGCCGTGGCTCGCGCATGCCATCGCGACCGCCCGTCCGAGGCCCTGGCCTGCGCCGGTGACCAGGATCACGCGCCCGGCGAGCAAGTCGCCGGGCGGCCGGTAGTCTTGAGGAAGGATCATCTGGTTTCGAGCAGGGTTCGCGCCGCGATGCGCCCGCTGCGCACGGCGCTCTCGAGCGTGGCAGGATACCGGCTCGCGGTGTAGTCGCCTGCCAGGACGAGGCCCGCGGCGCCGGTCGCGTTGGGCGGCCGGAAGGTGCCCGGCCTGCAGGCGAAGGTCGCGCGCTTTTCGGCGATCACCTTGGTCCATGCCGGCGCGGGCAGCTCGCCGATCGCTTCGGTAAGCTCCCGATGCGCCAGCGTTCCGAGCACGTCGTTGTCGAGCTCCACGTGCCGCCCGTTCGCCGAGATCACGGCGGCCACGAGCCCCCGCGATGCACTTCCGGCGATGGCCTCGCGGTCGAAGAACCACTGCACGTGGCCATCGACGTTGCCGATCATCGGGAAGGGCAAGCGCACCGCGTGGTCGTACTGCAGGTACACCGTCGCGATCGGTTCGTGCGCCATCGCTTCCAGGCCGGCGCGCAAAGCTTCCAGCCCAGGCACGGACTTGAGCAGCGGACCGGCCTGAAACGGCGCGACCGCGAGCACCAGCGCATCGAAGCTTCGCTGCTTTCCACCGGCCGTTTCCAGCCGCCATCGCATCCCCCCGGACTCCACCGAGGTCACGCGCGTCCCGAGGGCGATCTCGCAGCCGTGCTCGCCGAGCCACGAGAGCGCCGCGTCCGGGAAGAGCGCCGAGAGGTCCACCGCAGGGACCAGCAGGTCGCTCGCCTCGCGCGAAGCGAAGAGGCCGTCGTGCAGGACGTGGCCGAACGATTCGGCATCGGCCTCGCCCACGGGCGTGTTGAGCGCCGCGATGCACAGCGGCTCCCAGAGATAGCGCCTCGTGGCCGCGGTCTGCCCGCATCGCTCGAGGAACTGCGCAACGGTCGATCCCCTTTCCGGGCGCCCCCGGGCGCGCAACGCGGCCAGCCGGTCGGTCCAACGCAGCCCTTTCGCCGTGGCGAGCGCCCAGGCCATGTGCAACGGCGCGGGCAGCCGGGGCGCGCGTAGCTCGAACCGGCCCGGAACGACGAGCGTCAGGGGAAGGCGTCGCAGCGCATTGCCCGGAACCCCCACGATTCGCATGAGCTCGAGCATTTCGCGGTAGGCGCCCAGCAGCAGGTGCTGCCCGTTGTCCAGGAGCGTGTCGCGATATTCCACGCGGCGGGCCCGTCCGCCGGCGACCCGGTTCGCCTCGAACAGGGTGACCGATGCGCCGGCGCGCGCGAGCTCCACCGCGGCGGCGAGGCCCGCGTAGCCGGCGCCGACGATGCCGACCCGATGCGTCAACGGACTTTCACCGAAGTGCGCCACGCGATCCAGAGCTTGCGAAGCGGCGTGAGCGCCACGCGCCGGTCGAGGACCCGGAAGCCGTCGCGCTCGATCTCGTCCAGAAGCGTGCGGTAGATGGCCGCCATGATGAGCCCCGCGCGCTGCTGGGGCCGGTCTTCGGGCGCGAGCTTCGAATAGGCGAGCTCGTAAAAGGTCCGCGCACGGGCCGCCTGGAACCGCATGAGCTCGGTGAATCGCATGCCGCCACGTCCTTCGAGGATGTCCTGGACCGTCACCCCGAAGCGGGCGAGCTCGTCTCCCGGCAGGTAGACGCGGTCACGGCGCGCATCCTCGCCGACGTCGCGGATGATGTTGGTGAGCTGGAAGGCGATGCCGAGGGCCTCGGCGTATTCGAGCGTCGAGGGATTGGCGAAGCCGAAAATGCAGGCTGAAAGCTGGCCCACGACGCCGGCGGCCCGATGGCAGTAGAGCTGCAGGTCCGCGAAGTCGGCGTAGCGGTGGTGGACCAGGTCCATCTCCATGCCGTCGATGATCTCGTTCATGCGAACCGCGTCCAGCCCATGGGTTTGCACGAAGGGCGCGAGCGCACGCGTGACCGGGTGCTGGGGATGCCCCGCGAAGAGGTTGGCGACCTCGGTACGCCACCAGGCGAGCTTGTGCCGCGCGACTCCCGCGTCGGTCACCTCGTCGACCACGTCGTCCACTTCGCGGCAGAACGCGTAGAGCGCCGTGATGGCTCGGCGCCGCTCCGGCGGCAGGAAGAGAAAGCTGTAGTAGAAGCTCGACCCGCTCCTGGCCGCCTTCTGCCGGCAATACTCGTCGCTCGTGGACAGGCCCCGGCTCATGCGATCGGTACCGGTTGCCGGCTCTTGTGTCTGCGGCCCCGGCTTCTCTTTCATGCGACGAGGGCTTTCGCGAGGATTCCCGCCCAGTCGCCCGTGCGCAGCACCGGCCGGCTGCGGAAGACGTCGCCGGCTGCCGCCTCGATCTTGTCCAGGATCCGTGCGCCGCCATGGATGGTCGCGCGGATCTCGAGCCCGAGGCGTCCGGGGAGCGACTTGGCGAGCGGGATGCCCGAGAGCAGGAGCTCACGCGAGCGAGCGCACTCGAAGGCCATGAGCGCGCGCCACTTCTCGTCCGCGCGGCCCCGGGCTATGTGTTCCTCGCCCACGCCGAAGCGCGCGAGGTCTTCCTCGGGCAGGTAGACGCGACCCTTTCGCCAGTCCACGGCCACGTCCTGCCAGAAGTTGATGAACTGGAGCGCCGAGCAGATCGCGTCCGAGAGCTCGCGATCGTACGGGCCGCGCCCTTCGGTCCTCTCGAAGCAATGCAGCACCAGCCGCCCGACCGGGTTCGCCGATCGCCGCGAGTAATCCAGCAACTCGGCATAGGTGGCATAGCGCTTCTTGGTCACGTCCTGCGCGAAGGCATCCAGCAGGTCTCGCAGCAGCGCGATCGGCAAGGCGTAATCGCGAACCGCCGCGGCCAGCCGCGCGAAAGGCGCTTCGCGGGGCGCATCGCCGCGCTCGATGCGGTCCAGCGCCGCGCGATAGCGATCCAGGCCTTCGAGGCGCTCGGAGTCGGGTACCTCCCCCTCGTCGGCGATGTCGTCGGCGCTCCGCGCGAAGCCGTAAATCGCCTCGATCGGGGGCCTCACGCGGGCAGGCAGCAGCCACGAGGCGACGGGGAAGTTCTCGTAGTGTTCGACGGGCAAGGGGTGCGCGGAAGCTTTTGAATTTAAGGGATTATATCCGCCTCACGGGGCGGCGGGGCGGGGCCGGGGAAGGCGTGAATTCGGGTATAATTCGCCGACCGCGAAAGTGGCGGAATTGGTAGACGCACTGGATTTAGGTTCCAGCGCCGAAAGGCATGTGGGTTCGAGTCCCTCCTTTCGCACCAGGTC
>CAMPHL010000246.1 GCA_946885905.1 uncultured Pseudomonadota bacterium
GGCGACGCAGGTTGCACGGATGCACGCTACGCGTGACTCGGATGAAACGGATGAATACGGATAAAACCAAAATCAGGGGTATTTCGAGGCTACGCTGAACGCAGGCACGAAACTCTTAACGGATAAAACAAAATCAGCGGTATTTCGAGGCTACGCTGAACGCAGGCACGAAACTCTTAACGGATAAAACAAAATCAGCGGTATTTCGAGGCTACGCTGAACGCAGGCACGAGACTCTTATCGGGTTTGGGGTTATCCGTCTTCATCCGTTTCATCCGAGTCACGCGTAGCGTGCATCCGTGCAACCTGCGTCGCCTCCGCCGCGAGGCGGGGAGAGCCGACCGCTAGCGGTCGTAGCGATCGCGCCGAGACTCGACGGAGACGGGTGCGGACTCGCGCTTGTAAGCCCAGGCCATCATCACGAGGCCGGCGAGGATCATCGGAGCCGAAAGCCACTGCCCCATCGACAGGTTGAGCTCGAGCAAGCCCAGGAACTCGTCGGGCTGGCGGGCGAACTCGGCGATGAAGCGCAAGGCGCCGTAGCCTACGAGGAACAGTCCCGAAACGGCTCCAACGGGACGCGGCTTCTTCGAGTAGAGCCACAGCACTGCGAAGAGCGCGAGGCCCTCGAGCGCGAACTGGTAGAGCTGCGACGGGTGGCGCGCGACCGCGTGCACCGGATCGTGCTGCGGAAACCACATGCCCCAGGGCAGCGTCGTCGGCCGCCCCGGCAGCTCGCCGTTGATGAAATTGCCCAGGCGCCCCGTGGCGAGGCCGATCGGCACCAGCGGTGCGATGAAATCCATCGTTCGCAGCCACGACTTGTGGCGCAGCCGGCAGAAGAGCCAGATGCCGACGAGCACGCCGAGGAAACCTCCATGGAAGCTCATCCCGCCGGTCCAGACCTGGAGGATCTCGAGCGGCTTCGAGAGGTAGTACTCCGGCTTGTAGAAGAGGACGTATCCCAGCCGGCCTCCCAGGATCACGCCGATCACGCCGTAGAGGAGCATGTCGTCGACTTCCCGCGGCGAGATGCCGCGCCAGTCGTCGCGGCGCGCGCGCCACTTGCCCAGGGCGATGTAGGCGATGAAGCCCACCACGTACATCAAGCCGTACCAGCGCACGGCGAGCGGACCGAGGGAGAACGCGATCGGATCGAATTGCGGGTGGGTGAGCATCGCCCGCAATTATCCCAGAGGAACGGAGCTCAGTAGGCGTTGCGCGAGGGAAGTGAACGCGGCGTGCCCGCGAACCCGAGCACGAGGGCGAAGGCGGCGATGCCCGCTTGCAGCAGCAGGTCGGCCTGGTTGTGCGCCATGCCCATCAGCTCGCCCACCGGCAGGACGAGCAGGCCGACGATCGTGAGCACGGCGTAGACCACGCCGGCCATCCTGAAATAACCCGTGGCCTGGGGCAGCCCCGCCATCCCCATGCCGATACCGAAGACTCCCGTGGCGATGTGCAGGCCGTTGCGCGCGGCATCCACCGCGAAGAGGCCGAAGAGCAATCCCCCCGGCGTCCACGCGGGAACGAAGCCGGCCACCCCCGCGGCTGCGAGGGCGAGGCCGAACACGATCGCCAGTGCCCTCACACCCAGGGCCGCATGTCGTTCCCGGTCGAGGCCGGCGGCGGGGTCAGGTGCCGGCGCGACGCCAGGCCGATCGCGATCCCCGCGATGCCCGTGATCACGAACAGGCCGCACAGCAGCGGCGTCATCGGCATCACGCCGAAGAGCCGGCCGTCGGGGTTGAGCTCGGGCACGAACCCGGCCACGCCGAGCGCCAGCAGCACGATGCCCACCACGGTAGCGATTGCCTTCATCGAAGGACTCCCGAAGATGTTGTGAATGATGTTTCGACCGCGGGGCGAAAAGGGGTTCCGGTCGGAGCCACCCCCGTGCGGACGTTTCGGGCATCGGCGGATTCCTACAGGCGATAGAATTCCTCCCATGGCCACCAAATACCGTTCGTTCACCATCACCAAGGGCGTGCCGCGCTCGCCCAACCGTTCGATGCTCCGAGCCATCGGCTACAAGGACGAGGACTTCGACAAGCCCATCGTCGGCATCGCCAATGGACACTCGACCATGAACCCCTGCAACGCCGGCATCCAGCCGCTCGCGGATGCGGCCGACGCCGCCGCGCGCGCATCCGGCGCCATGCCGCAGATGTTCGGCACCATCACCGTGACCGACGGCATCTCGATGGGCACGGAAGGAATGAAGTACTCGCTCGTCTCGCGCGAGGTGATCGCCGACGCGATCGAGACCGCGACGCAGAGCCAGTTCATGGACGGCTTGCTCGCGATCGGCGGCTGCGACAAGAACCTGCCGGGCGCGATGATCGGGATCCTGCGCATGAACGTCCCCGCGATCTGCGTCTATGGCGGCACCATCAAGCCCGGCAAGTACAAGGGGCAGGACCTGCAGATCGTCTCGGTGTTCGAGTCCGTGGGCTCGTTCACCGCCGGCAAGATGTCGCAGGAAGACTTCGAGTGCATCGAGCGCAAGGCCCTGCCCGGCGTCGGCGCCTGCGGCGGCATGTACACCGCCAACACCATGTCGTCGTCGGTCGAGGCGGCCGGCATGTCGCTGCCCGAGGCCTTCACCCTGGCAGCCGAGGACGAGGAGAAGCGCCAGAGCGCCGCCGAGAGCATGCGCGTGCTCGTGCAGGCGGTGAAGAGCAACCTGAAGCCCAGGGACATCGTCACGCGCAAGTCGATCGAGAACGCGGTCGCGGTGATCATGGCCACGGGCGGCTCGACCAACGGCGTGCTGCACTGGCTCGCGATCGCGCATGCCGCGGGCGTGCGCTGGACGCTAGACGACTTTGAGCGCATCCGCCGGAAGGTGCCGGTGCTCTGCGACCTGAAGCCCTCGGGCAAGTACGTCGCCGTGGACCTTCACAAGGCGGGCGGCATTCCGCAGGTGATGAAGATCCTGCTGAACCACGGTGTCCTGCACGGCTCCTGCATGACGATCACCGGCAAGACCGTGGCCGAGAACCTGAAGGGCGTGCCCGACGAGCCGCGCAAGGACCAGGACGTGATCCGTCCCTGGTCGAACCCGATGTACGCGCAGGGTCACCTCGCGGTGCTGAAGGGCAACCTCGCGCCCGGCGGGTGCGTGGCCAAGATCACCGGCCTCAAGAATCCCGCGATCACCGGCCCCGCGCGCGTGTTCGATTCCGAGCCGCTCGCGATGGACGCGATCCTCGAGGACCGGATCAAGGCGGGCGACGTGGTGGTGATCCGCTACGAGGGGCCGAAGGGCGGCCCGGGGATGCGCGAAATGCTCTCCCCCACTTCGGCGCTCATCGGCAAGGGCCTGGGTGAATCCGTCGGCCTCATCACCGATGGCCGATTTTCAGGCGGAACCTGGGGCATGGTCGTGGGGCACGTGACGCCGGAAGCCTCGGATGGCGGCCCGATCGCCCTCATCAAGGAGGGCGACTCGATCACGATCGACGCGAAGAAGCGGCTCATCCAGCTCAACGTGTCGAAAGCCGAGCTCGCGCGGCGCAAGGCGAAATGGAAGGCGCCGAAGCCGAGATACAAATCCGGGGTACTCGCCAAGTATGCGGCGTTGGTGCGGGACGCCAGCCATGGCGCGGTAACCGATTAGGCATCACATGCTGTGATCCCGAAGTCCCTTTGGGCCGACGACTGGCTGCCGTGAACGTTGCTAGCGGGCCCTTTCAAGCCGAGCGCGCCATCACGCGGGCGAATACGGCCGCCGCGGATACAGGCGCGTGATCCGGCCGTTCTCGAGGCGCACCAGCTCGCCCACCGAGAAGCCGGGATCGGTCGAGTAGATGAAGACCCGGTCCGAGCCTTCCCCCAGGTCGACGCGCACCTCCCAGCCGCGGTCGCGATAACGCGGAACCACCGAGGTCACGGTGCCGCAATATTCGCACCGCCCGTACCGGGGCATTGCGGGCCTGGCTTCCACCGGCTTCACCACAGACGCCGGCCTCGCCACGGCAAGGGTCGTGTCGATGGCGCGCTTGGTCTCGGCGAGCTTCGCTTCGGCCAGTTTGGCCTGCGCGAGCGTGGATTCCATGGCGCGCCTGGTTTCGGCGAGCCTCGCCTCCGCCGCCTGCATCTCGTAGGCGCGCTGGGACTCCGCCAGCTTCGCTTCCGCCGTCTTCATCTCGGCAAGCTTCGCCGTTTCGGCGAGCTTCCACTCCAGGGCCTTCAGCTCGGCGGCCCTTTTCGCCTCGGCGAGCTTGGCCTGCGCAACCTTCTCGTCGGCGGCCCGTTTGGCCTCGGCGAGCTTCGCCTGTGCGGCCTTGCCCTCCGCCGCCCTCCTTCCCTCGGCGATTTTCATCTGCACAGCCTTCGCTTCCCCCGCCCGCTTCGCCTCTGCGAGCTTCACCTTCATGGCCCTTGCTTCCGCATCGCGTCTTGCTCCGGCGACGCGCTTTGCCTCCGCAAGCTTCGCCTCGGCGACCTTCTTCTCCGCGACGCGTTTCTCCTCGGCGAGCTTTGCCTCCGTTGCCCGGACTTGCGCCGCTCGCTTCGACTCGACGGTACGGGCTCCCCTGGCCTTCGCGGCCGCATCCGCCTTCGCCTCCGTGCGCCTGCCCGAGTGCGGCTTTACGGCCACGGCCTTCACCGGCACGAGCCTCACCTCGGTGCGTCCGAGTTGCGCCGGCTTGGTCTTCTCGACAGTATCGGGTGGAGACGATTCGACGACGCGAAGCTCCGTCTGCGCCTTGCTTCGGCCCGCGCCGACGACCCTCACGTCCGCGAGCGCGTCCAGCG
>CAMPHL010000247.1 GCA_946885905.1 uncultured Pseudomonadota bacterium
GAACGTGAAGTCGCTGCCCGCGTTCTTCGACTCGAAGGGCCTGGTGGTCGAGCAGCACGAGGCGAGCTCCGCGGACGGCACGCGCGTGCCGTATTTCGTGGTGCGGCGCGAGGGCACGAAGCTCGACGGGAACAACCCCACCATCCTCTACGGGTACGGCGGCTTCGAGATCTCGATGACGCCCAACTACAGCGGCACGATCGGCGCAGGGTGGCTCGAGCGCGGCGGCGTCTGGGTGCTTTCCAACATCCGCGGCGGAGGCGAGTTCGGCCCGGCCTGGCACAACGTGGCCAAGCGCGAAGGTCGCCACAAGGCGCACGAGGACTTCATCGCCGTGGCCGAGGACGTGATCCGGCGTGGCATAACCACACCGCGCAAGCTCGGCATCATGGGCGGAAGCCAGGGCGGGTTGCTGGTCGGGGCCGCCTTCACGCAGCGCCCCGAGCTCTTCGGCGCCGTGGTGACCACGGTCCCCCTGCTCGACATGAAGCGCTACCACAAGCTACTGGCGGGCGCCTCCTGGATGGGCGAGTACGGCAACCCGGACGATCCCGCGGACTGGGAGTTCATCTCCAGGTACTCGCCGTACCAGAACGTCAAGCGGGACAGGAAATACCCGAAGATCCTCTTCGCCACGTCCACGCGCGACGACCGCGTGCATCCCGGCCACGCGCGCAAGATGTTCGCGAAGATGAAGGCGCAGGGCCACGACGTGATGTACTTCGAGTACCTCGAGGGCGGCCATGCCGCGGGCGCGCTGCCCGCACAGCAGGCCTACACCTGGGCGCTCATCTACACGATGCTCTGGAACACCCTGGGCTGATCCGTCATCCGGGCGCCGCAATCGCGGCGATGGCCCGGGGCCCGGTCAAATCGCGTGCAACCTCTGCAACCGCTTCATCCACCACTTCGCGCCTATCGCCACCGCGCAGGTCCATGCGGCGGCGGCGACCACGATCCAGACGTTGAAATGCCTGCCGGTGGTCATGGCCG
This sequence comes from uncultured Pseudomonadota bacterium, assembly GCA_946885905.1. Next base: position 994 of record CAMPHL010000247.1, read on the forward strand.
CGCCCAGCTGGTCGCCGATGAACGAGGTGCCCAGCATCCCCGGCGCCATGCCGAAGACCGTGCCCAGCGCGAGGTCCGACCACTTGATGCGCAGCGCCCCGGCGACGATGCTCTCGACGGTGAACGGTGCGACGGGTAGCGCACGGACCGCCATCACCGCGACGAGGCCTCGCGTGCGCAGCAGCTTCGCGGTGGGAGCGAAGCTCTCGCCCGCCCAGCGGCGCACGCGGCCCTCGTTGAGCTGGCGCCCGATGCGCCAACCGACAAGGGCGGCGATCACCACGCCGGCCACCGAAAGAAGCCAGCCTTTGATGGGACCGAACGCGATGGCCGCCGCGACCGAGATGGCCTGGCGCGGAAACATGATGAAGCTCGCGGGGGTGAACGCGAGGAGGATCGCGAACGGCGCCCACCACTGCTCGGAGAACTCCTCGACCCAGCCGACCGCCCCGGCCACGTCGACCGCCTGCCTGAGCGGCGTGAACTTCCACACCGCCGCAAGCACCAAGGTGAGCATGATCCCCGCGAAGATCAGCTGGAGAAGGCGGTTGGAAGCGAGCTGTCGGGCGTGCATGCCGTGTGGACCCGGCCCGCGCAAGATTCGTTCTTGATGCTCAAGGCCATTCGCGATTTCTTCGAGCAGAACCTCGCGCCGTCCGACAAGCCGGCGGGAAGGGAACATACGCTCGAGCTGGCCACCGCTACCTTGCTCGCCGAGGTGATGCGCCTCGAGGGCGTGGAGCCCGCCGAGCGCGCTGCCGTGCTCGAGGCGGTGCGCGCGCAGTTCAACCTGGGAACGGGAGAGGCCGAGGAGCTGGTGCGGCTCGCCGAGGAGGAGTCCAGGGAAGCCCACGATTACTACCAGTTCACCTCCCTCGTCCGGCAGCATTATTCCCAGGAGGACCGGCAGGCGATCGTGGAGCTGATGTGGCGCGTGGCTTATGCCGACACGCACCTCTCGGCCCACGAGATGCACGTGATCAGGAAGATCGCCGACCTGCTGTACGTGCCGCACTCGGCCTACATCGCCGCGAAAATGAGGGCGAAGGAGCAAAGTGCCCCAACTTCCCGGGGAGAGGGCCGAAACGGGTCCTAAGGTATAATTTCGTTTCGCTGCGGAGAGATGCCCGAGAGGCCGAAGGGGGCGCCCTGCTAAGGCGTTATGCGGGCTTAACCCCGCATCGAGGGTTCGAATCCCTCTCTCTCCGCCAGGATCCCGAAGCCAAGCCGCGCGCTTGGCTTTTTTGTTGCCGTGGATGGAGGTCATCATGAAACTCGACATCACCCTCGTCTCCGACGTCGCCTGCCCCTGGTGCGCCATCGGCCAATCCTCGATCGATCGCGCGCTCGAGCGCCTGCAAGGCGAAGTCGACGCGAAGCTCAACGTCGAGCCTTTCGAGCTCAATCCCGACATGGGCCCCGAAGGCGACCAGGTCGTGCGCTACCTGCAGCGCAAGTACGGCCGCACGCCTGAGCAGGTCGCCCAGGCGCAGGCGCGCATCCGGCAAAGCGGCGCGGCGGTCGGCTTCGAGTTCGGCGCCCGCGAACACGTGTGGAACACGTTCGACGCGCACCGCATGCTGCATTGGGCTTCGCTCGAAGGCCGCGCCTGGGAATTGAAGCGGGCCCTGCTGCACGCCTACCACGGCGAGGGGCGCAATCCGGGCGCGCATGACGTGCTCGTCGAGCTCGCGGCGAAGGTCGGCCTGGACCAGGAACGCGCGAAGCAGATCCTCGCGGGCGACGAATACGGCGCCGAAGTGCGCGAGCGCGAACGCTTCTGGATCCAGAACGGAGTCCAGGGCGTGCCGTTCGTGGTCGTGAACGGCAAGTACGCGATCGAGGGCGCCCAGCCGCCCGAGGCCTTCGAGCAGGCTTTCCGCCAGATCGCCCAGGCCGCGCAGGATTGATTCGAGCGGCGCTCTTCGTCCTGCTGCTCGCGCCGGCTGCCTGCGCCGAAGCCCAGGTCTATCGCTGGAAGGACGTGGACGGCAAGGTGCACTACGGCGATCGTCCGCCGGACACCGAAAAAGCCAGGGCGATCGACACGCCGGGCCCCGCATCCGCGGCGGCCGCGAGCGAGGTTCGCGTGACCGAAACGACGATCGACTGGTTCCCCATCCGCGGCACCAGCTCGGCGCAGATGCGCGCCTCGATGCTGGAGACCGCGCCGTACTCTTCGGAGCGGCAGTCGAAGGTGTGGGGCCAATGCCGGTGGTGGCTCGAGTGGGACTTCAAGCATCAGGAGGCGCCCTCGGGCTGCCGGATCGGGGCCTTCACGATCACGCTCAGCGCGCGCATGAAGTTGCCGAAGTGGGTCGACTCCGCCCATGGCGGCGCCGAGCTGCGCACGCGCTGGGAAACTTTCGAGAAGCGGCTGCGCCGGCATGAGGACGGCCACAAGGACAACGGCATCAAGGCCGCGAACGACCTCGCGAGGCGGCTGCGAGCCCTTCCCGAATACGCGAGCTGCGCGACGCTGAACAGCGAGATCGGGAAATTGGGCAGCCGCATCGTTTCCGAGTACGGCCTGCTCGACAAGGCCTTCGACCGTGTCGACCTGCTGTACCTCACCGGCTTCCAATGACAGGCGCACGGCCGCCGGCGGTGCCGCAATAGTTACCGCGGGAGGGTCGCGCTAGGCCACCGCGGCCTGCAGCTTTCCCCAGTAGCGCCGGGTGAAGAAGCCGAGCGCGACGACCGCCAGGACGGTTCCCACGATGATGGCGCGGTTGACGCTGCGGTCGCTCGAGATGGCCGCGGCGATCTGGTGCCCCAGCAGGACGGCCGCGATCATTCCCGGCAGCATCGCGAGCGCCACGCCCGGCAGCACGTGCCGGAGCTTCAGGCGCAGGGCGCCGAAGGCGAGCGCTTCGACCACGAAGGGGGCGACGGGCAGGAGTCCCACCGTGGCGACGGCGAGGAGGCCCTCCTTGCGCAGCAGCTTTCCCACGCGCGCCAGGCGCGGCCCGCCCCACCGCTCGATCTTCTCCTTCGCGCCGTAGCGCCCGATGAGGTACAGGATCAGCGTGTTCAGCATCACCCCGCCCATCGCGATGGCGAAGCCCTCGTAGGGGCCGAACGCCACGACGGCGGCCAGCGTGAGAAGGGGCCGCGGGAACATGACCACGCTCGCCGGCGTGTAGGCGGTTGCGAGCGCCAGGGGCGCCCACCAGTAGCGCGAGAAGCCCTCGACCCACCCCACCACGCGCTCCGTAGTGACGAATTCGTTGAGCGGTGTCCAGCGCCAGGCCGCGGTGAGCAGGATCGCCGCCACCACGAGGGCCGCGGTGATGAGGAAGAGCGGGTTGCGCGAGAGCTCGGCGAGTCTTTTCATCCGGCAAGGTGGACTGGCCGCGAGGCGGCAGGTTCCGGCGGTTTCCGGCGGGTTGCGGCGGAACGCCCCCCGGCAACGGCGTTCATATACAGTGCCCGCAATCCCCACCGGAGCCGCCGCGATGTCCGAAACCTCCTCCAACTGGCTCGACGCGCAGAAGATCGCCGACGAGGCGCTCAAGCTCGCCCGCAACGCGATGGCCTCCGAGCGCGCCAACCTGCACATCACGATGCTCATCCTCGCCACCGTCGCGCGCACCGCCCCCAAGGACGCGGTGGAGAAACTGCACGCCGAGTTCGAGCGCATCCGCGATCTTTCGGGCCCCTCGGGTGCGGTGGCCAACGAAATCTTCGCCACGGCGATCTCGACGCTCGAGAGGCATTACCGGCGCGACTAGCGATGCGTTGCCTGGCGTGCTTCCTCGCCGCGGCCG
>CAMPHL010000248.1 GCA_946885905.1 uncultured Pseudomonadota bacterium
GGCGCCGTGCTGCTCCGCTGCCACCGGTCCTACACCAGGCACTCGGCCTGGGTATTGAGCACGCGCCGCGCGAAGTCCGCGAAGGTCGCGTCCACCGCGCGGCGCGTGCTCAAGACCCAGGCCGAGTGCCTGGAGTAGGACCGGTGGCAGCGGAGCAGCACGGCGCCGCCGAGGGGTTCACGGTCCGGCGCCGCCCGGTCGAGGTCGCCGTGGGCGCGATCGCGTTCGTGGCCGGCCTCGTGATGATGTGGGATACCCACCGCCTGGGCTCCGGCTGGGAAGGCGGCAGCCCCGAGTCCGGCTACTTCCCCTTCCGCATCGGCGCGATCGTCGCCATCGCCGCGGCGGTGATCGTCGTGCGCACGCTGATTGCGCGCGAGGAAACGCCTGCGGTTTTCGTGAGCTGGAAGCGCCTGAAGCTCGTGCTCGCGGTGCTCTTCCCGATGCTCGCCTACATCGGCGCGATCCATGTCCTGGGCATCTACGCGGCGAGCGCGCTCTTCGTGGCCGCGTTCATGCGCTTCGGGGGCGGCTATGGCTGGGTGAAGTCGGCGATCGTCGGCGCCGGCACGGGCGCGGCGCTCTTCTGGCTCTTCGAGGTCCAGTTCCTCGTGCCGCTGCCCAAGGGACCGCTCGAGGCGCTCATCGGCTACTAGCACCATGAACGAGCTGAACCTGCTGCTGCACGGCTTCGGGGTGGCGCTCACCGGCTACCACCTGTGGCTCATGATGGTCGGCATCGTGCTCGGCATCCTCGTGGGCGTGCTGCCGGGGCTGGGCGCGCCCAACGGCGTGGCGATCCTGCTGCCGCTCACCTTCGGCATGCCGCCCACGGCCGCCATCATCATGCTCACGAGCATGTACTGGGGGGCGCTCTTCGGGGGCGCGATCGCCTCGATCCTCTTCAACATCCCGGGCGAGCCTTCGTCGGTCGCGACGACCTTCGACGGCTACCCGCTCGCGCAGCAGGGCCGCGCCACGGAAGCGCTCACCTCCGCCTTCACGGGCTCGTTCATCGGGGCGTTCTCCGGCATTCTGCTCATCACGTTCCTGGCGCCGGTCATCGCGGATTTCGCGCTCGAGTTCGGGCCGCCCGAGTTCTTCGCGGTGTACCTGCTCACCTTCTGCAGCTTCATCGGCGTGGGCAAGGAGCGCGCCGACAAGACCATCCTCGCGATGATGATCGGCTTCGGGCTCGCCACCGTGGGCATGGACACGATGAGCGGGGACCTGCGCCTTACATTCGGCACGACCTCGCTCATGCAGGGCATCGCCTTCCTGGTGGTGGTCATCGGCCTCTTCGGCATCGGCGAGATCCTGGTCACCATGGAGGAAGGCTTCAAGCTCGAAGGCAAGCCCGCGCGCATGAGCCCGCGCGCCATCTTCGAGACGTGGGCGAAGCTGCCGCGCTATTGGGCGACGCTGCTGCGCAGCTCCGCGATCGGCTGCTGGATGGGGATCACGCCCGGTGGCGCCACCGCCGCCTCGTTCATGGGCTACGGCATCGCCAAGCGCGTCTCGAAGGAGCCGGAGAAGTTCGGCAAGGGCGCGGTCGAAGGGGTCCTCGCGCCCGAGACCGCGGCGCACGCCTCCGGCACGAGCGCCCTGCTGCCGATGCTGGTGCTGGGCATTCCCGGCTCGGCCACGGCCGCGGTCCTCCTGGGCGGCCTCATGATCTGGGGCCTGGAGCCGGGGCCGCTGCTCTTCCAGTCGCAGCCGGACTTCGTCTGGGGCCTCATCGCCAGCATGTACACGAGCAACCTCGTTGGGCTCGTGGTCGTGCTCCTCACCGTGCCGATCTTCGCCGCGGTGCTGCGGATCCCCTTCTCGATCATCGCGCCGGTGATCGTCGTGATCTGCGCGGTCGGCGCCTTCACGGTCCACAACTCGATGCTCGACGTGTGGCTGATGGCGCTTTTCGGCGTGATCGGCTACCTTTTCAAGAAACTCGACTACCCGATCGCGCCCCTTGTCCTCTCACTCGTGCTCGGCGACAAGGCGGAGGACTCCTTCCGCCAAAGCATGCTCGCTTCCAAGGGAAGCCTCGCGGTGTTCTGGTCGAACGGCCTGGTCGGGGCGATCACGACACTGGCGCTCCTGCTGCTGTTCTGGCCCCTCATCTCGGCCGCATGGCGGCGGCTTCGCCGCGGGAGCAGCGGGCCGCTTGCGGCCGGGCAAGCCAGGAGCTGACCGCCTGCGCGGCGGGCGAGCCGGCCCGCCATGATCCGCTGGCCCACGCTCGTGCTGGTCCTCGCGCTGGCCGCGATATACATCGTGACCAGCAGCGCGGAAATGCCGCCGACGGTCGCGAGCCACTTCGGTGGCGGCGGGCGCGCCGACGGCTTCATGGGACGCGAGAGCTATGCCGCTTTCATGGCGGGGATCTCGGTGGGCGTCCCGCTGCTCCTCGCCTTGGGCGGCTCGCTGGCTCGCTGGCTCCCTCCCAGGCTCGTGAACTTGCCCAACAGGGACTACTGGCTCGCGCCCGAGCGACGCGTGCAGGCCACGGTTGCCGTCGAGCGGTGGCTGATGGCGTTCGCAGGCGTGCTGGCGATCTTCCTCTGTTACGTGCACGGGCTGGTGGTGGAGGCCAACGCCGCCTCGCCTCCGCGGCTCGCCGAAGGGCCGTTCATCGGGGGCCTGCTGGCCTTCGTCGCCTTCGCCCTCGCCTGGTCGGCGGCCTTCTACTACCGCTTTCGCCGCCCGCGCTAAAGACGCCCGAGCAGCCCCACCGTCGGAAATCCGTCGACCGGAAGCCCCGCGGACTTCTGGAACTCCTTGATCGCGGCCACGGTGCGCGGGCCGATGATGCCGTCGGGCGTGCCGACGTCGAAGCCGCGCCGCGCCAGCCGCTCCTGGAGCGCGATGCGCTGTTCGCGCGAGAGCGCGGGTTCGCTCGTGGGCCACGAGGCCTCGAACGCGTCGGCGCCCTGCAACCGGTCGGCCAGGTGCGAGATGGCGAGCGCGTACAGCTCGGATGGGTTGTAGGCCAGCAGCGCATTGAAGTTTTCCAGCACGAGGAACGCCGGGCCGTTCACGCCGGCCGGGAGGAGGAGCGCCGCGGTTCCCTCGCCGGGCAGCGCGCGCCCATCGATGCGCCTCACCGCGTGGGCTCGCCACTCCGCCATCGAAAGTTTCATGCGCCGGCCCGAAGGACCGCTGTACTTGCCGGGCACGCGGACTTCGAATCCCCACGGCTCGCCGCTCTTCCATCCTTCCTTCGCGAGATAGTTCGCCGAGGACGCGAGGGCGTCGGCGACCGACCGCACGAGGTCGCGCCGTCCGTCGCCGTCGAAGTCCACCGCCACGCGCCGGAACGTGGAAGGCATGAACTGGGTATGGCCGAACGCGCCCGCCCACGATCCGGCCAGGTGCTGGGCCGGAAGGTCGCCGTCCTGCAGGATGCGCAGCGCCATCATCAGCTCCTCGCGGAAGAAACGCTGCCGGCGGCCGAAGCAGGACAAGGTGGCGAGCGAGCGGACCAGAGGCCGCGAGCCCATCTGCTCGCCGAAGCGGGTCTCCACGCCCCAGAGCGCGACCAGCACGTGGCGGTCGACGCCGTAGGCCGCCTCGATGCGCCCGAGCAACCCCGAAAGGCTCGCGAGCTTGCGCCGGCCTTCCGCGATCCGCTTCTGGTCCACCAGCATCGCGAGGTAGTCCCACGGCTGGATGGTGAATTCTGGCTGCCGGTCCAGCAGCTCGAGCGCGGAGGCGTCGGGCTCGACCCCGGCCAGCCAGCCGTCGAAGGCGGCGCCCGCGATGCCACGGGTCACGGCCTGCTCGCGCAGCTCGGCGATGCAGGGCGCCATGCCCTCCGGCGCGGGCGACGAAGCACCGGGCTGCGCTGCGGCCGCCGCACACGAAGCGAGGGCCACGAGCGCGGCGAAGCGGAGCCTCCGGCGCACGTGCTCAGGCCTCACCGATTTCCATCCACACGGGCGCATGGTCGCTGGGCTTTGGGTGCCCGCGCAGCTCGTGGTCGATGCCGTCCGCGCGCACCCGCTCGTAGACATCCGGCGTGACCATCAGGAAATCCATGCGGAAGCCGGCATTGCGGCGATAGGCGCCCTCGTTCACCCAGAACGAATATATCCGCTCGGCGGGATGGCGTGCGCGCGTCACGTCCACCCAGCCCTGCGCCAGGAAGCGAAGCCACAGCGCGCGTGCTTCGGGTTGCAGCACGGCATCGAATCGCCACGTGCCGGCGTTGTAGACGTCGATGTTGGTGGGCACGACGTTGAAGTCACCGGCCAGCACCGCCGGCCGTCCGCCCGCGAAGAGGATCCCGGCGTGCTCGACGAAGCGCTCCGTCCACGCGAGCTTGTAGTCGAAGTTGGGGCTCGGGACGGGATTGCCGTTGGGGACGTAGACCGAAGCAATGCGCAACCCCCTCCAGTCGCATTCGAGGTAGCGGGCGCGCGTGTCGGCGTCGTTGCGTGGAAGGCCGCGGCGGACCTCGATCGCTCCGCCGCCGCGCGCCAGCACCGCCACGCCATGGTGCGAGAGGGAGTGGTCCAGGGCGGGCCTCTGGGACACCACTGACGCTGCCGTCGGCGCTCGGACTGCCGTTCCCGCTGAATCCACCGCAAGGGCCGCTAGTGTTGGCTATTTCAGAGACCTTCTCAGATGTAGCTTCATCAGGGGGAATACAAAACCCGACCGATTTTACAGGACTGAAAAATGCAAGCCTCGAACAGATCCTTGATCGAGTGCCGCCAGGATGATGCCGCGATTGACGAAGGTTGCCGCGCGATCG
>CAMPHL010000249.1 GCA_946885905.1 uncultured Pseudomonadota bacterium
CCTTGCCGTACATCTTCTGGAACGTGCGCGTGGGAAAGAGCCACTCGTGCAGCGACTCGCCGCCGCGGCCCAGGGGATTTTCCACGCCCTGGTCCGGCCCGGCTCCAAAGCCATCGAGGGAGATCGAAAACGAGTTGACGCGCACTTTCGGCATCGAGCTACTCCTTCGGAGGGGGCCCGGCGATCGGCCGCGCCGTCCAGAACGGCGACGCCGCGATGAGCACCGTGATCATCGCGAAGAAGAGGCCGGCGCGGTAGCCGCCGGTCACGTCGTAGAGCCATCCGGTAACCAGGGCCGACAGCGCACCCGACATCGACATGCACGCGAACATCGTCCCGTAGATGGTCGCGAAGCTGGCTCCGCCGAAATGCCTGGCGGCCAGGCTCGAGACGATCGGCCCGCGCGCGCCCAGGGCCGAGCCGAAGCAGACCACGAAAGCCACCACCAGCCACGGCGCGGGATTCCACGACATGGCCAGCAGGCTCGCGATCCCGAGGAAAGTCGCCACGAAGGAAGCCGTCGCCGCGCCGCGATATCCGAAACGGTCCGCCGCCCAGCCGGCGGTCATGATCCCGAAGATGGAAAGCAGTCCGGCGGTGCCGAACGCCGAGGCGGCGGCGAGGGGCGAGAGGCCCGACTGCACCAGGAACGGCACCAGCTGGGTGATCACCGCGAAGGTCGTCACCGACGTGAACGAGAAGAGCTGGACGATCTGCCAGTACTCGCGTGTGCGCAGCGCCTTCATGAGCGCCGAGCGGGGGGCGGGCGCCGCGTCGGCCCTCGCCCGCTGCGGGCGGTCGCCCACGATCCGGCGCCATGGCAGGACAAGCAGCAGCGGCATCACGACGAGCGTGGCCACGCCCATCGTCGTATACGTGTCGCGCCAGCCCTGCACCTCGATCGAGCGCTGCGCCAGGGGAACCACCAGGAGAGTGCCGGTCCCGAATCCGGCATAAGCCACACCCATCGCGGTGCTCATGCGGTCGCGGAACCACCGGCTGATCAGCATCGAGGCCGGCACCATGCCGAGCATCGAAACGGCAAGTCCGGCGACCAGACCGATGCAAAGCTGGAACTGCCACAGCTCGGACAGGCGCGAGGCGGCGAGGCACGCGACCGCGAGCAGCGACATGCCCAGGGGATAGATGACGCGCGCGCCCCAGCGGTCGATCAGCACGCCGGTAAGAGGTGCCGACAGGCCCGTCACGATGAGGAACGCGGAATAGACGCTCGACACCCGCGCCCGCGTCCAGCCGAACTCTTGCGACAGCGGAAGGACGAAGACCATGAACGAGTCGGCCACGCCGCGGCCGATCATGTTGCATGCGAAGGCGATGAAGAGGACGAGTGCGGCGGTGGAAGCCGGGCGGGAACTCACCTCGGCAGTATAAGGAGGGCCGACAATGACCAAGCCCCGCAAGGGACAGGCACCCGAATGGCCGATGCCGCGCGAGGAGTTCCGGCGGCGCTACCGGGCCAACTTCTTCGATCCCGCGTTCGACGCCGAGAAGGACGCGATCGACCGCCTCGAGGCGATCGCGTGGGACGGGTACGCGAACGACCGCAAGGCGCCGCGAACGGCGAAGGCCGGGCCCGGGTTCGAGGACCCGGACTACGACCTCTCGGTCGAGTGGCGGCAGACGCGCGACAAGCTGATCGCGGCGGAGCAGAAGCAGAAGGACCCGGCGACCAAGTCGCGCGCGCTGGTGATCTGCGGCTCGTCGCGCAACGACGGCTCCTGCCCGGGCGAGATCTCCAAGACCTGGCGCCTCTCGAAGATCGTGGAAGGGACGCTGCAGGAGGCCGGCATCGAGGTGGATCTCCTGGACCTCAGCCGCCTCACCTCGGACTTCGCGCTGCGCATCTACCCCTGCAAGGGCTGCGTGTCGACCGCGCAGCCGCTGTGCCACTGGCCGTGCTCGTGCTATCCCAACCACGCCTTCAACCAGGTGAACGACTGGATGGCCGAGATCTACGAGCGCTGGGTGCTCGCCCACGGCGTGATCCTGTGCACGCCCGTGAACTGGTACCACTCGAGCAGCAGCATGAAGCTCATGATCGACCGCCTCGTGTGCGCCGACGGCGGCAATCCCGACCCCACGCTCACCCACGGCAAGGACGCCGAGCGGGCGAAGAACGTCGAGCTCGCGGGCTGGCCGTTTCCCAAGCACCTCGCAGGCCGCGTCTTCGGCCTCGTGGTGCACGGTGACGTGGCCGGCATCGAGGAAACGCGCTACGCCCTCACCGACTGGCTCGAGTGGATGGGACTGGTCGATGCGGGCTCGAAGTCGCGCCTCGACCGGTTCATCGGCTACTACAAGCCTTACGCCACCAGCCACCTCGAGCTCGATCGCGACGACGACGTGCAGGAGGAGGTGCGCAACGTCGCGCGCGCGGTGGCGGCGGCGGTCGGCGACCTGCGCGCGGGGAAGCTTTCCATGCCGGACGCGAAGCTGGAGCGGCCGCGCGCGAAGTAGGCGTCAGTCCGCGCTCGACAGCGGCCGCGCCACTTCCTCCAGCGGCTTGCACTCCGCGTCGACGCCGAGCCAGAGCGCCACCCCGGCGGCCACGAGCATGAGGATCGCGCCCAGCGCGTAACCGGATGCGACCGCCGCGGGCTCGCCGGTGCCCACGAGGATGCCGAAGAGCCATGGCGCCATGACACCGCCGATCGCCGTGCCGAACGCATAGAAGAAGGCGATCGACAGGGCGCGGACCTCGAGCGGGAAGCATTCGCCCACGGTGAGGTATGCCGAGCTGGCCGCCGCCGAGGCGAAGAAGAAGACGACGGTCCACGCGACGGTCTGGGAGACCGCGTCCAACTTTCCCGCCACGAAGAGGATCGCCGTGAGGCCGAGCAGCGCTCCCGCGAGCCCATACGTGCCCGCGATCATCGCGCGCCGACCCCACGTGTCGAAGAGCCGGCCGAGCACCAGCGGCCCGAGGAAGTTCCCGACCGCGAACGGCAGCAGGTACAACCCCACGCGGTCCGACGCGATGCCGTAGAAGCGGCCGAGGACCAGCGCGTAGGTGAAGAAGATCGCGTTGTAGCAGAAGGCCTGCGAAACCATGAGCACGAGGCCCAGCACCGAGCGACGCGGATAGAGGCGAAAGAGGCTGCGGCCGAGGTCGATGAAGCTCGTGGGTCGGGCACGGATTTGCAACCGAAGGAGCCCTTCTCCCCTGGGACCGGGGCGGGCAGAGGGAGGCATTGCGCCTTCCACCGCACGCACGATCGCCTCGGCTTCTTCCTTCCTTCCATGCAACAGCAGCCACCGCGGGCTCTCGGGAAGCAGCCGGCGAAGGAACAGGATCACGATGCCCAACGCGGCGCCGATGCCGAATGCCCAGCGCCATCCCATGTCGGGAGGCAGGACGCCCGGTGCCAGCAGCATGCTGGATCCGCCCGCCCCGAGCGCGGCCCCGACCCAGAAGCTGCCGTTCACCGCGAGGTCGGTGCGGCCCCGGTAGCGCGCGGGGATCAACTCCTGGATGGCCGAGTTGATCGCCGCATACTCGCCGCCGATACCCGCGCCGGTGATGAAGCGCGAGAGCAGGAAGGTCGCGAAGTCCGGCGAGAAGGCGCTCATCGCGGTGCCCGCGATGTACACGCCGAGCGTCACGAAGAAGAGGCGCTTGCGCCCGTGGAGGTCCGCGAGCCACCCGAAGAGCAGCGCGCCGAGCACCGCGCCGGCGAGATAGCCGGTGGCCGACAGTCCTACCTGGGCATCGTCGAGCCGGAGGGCCGGGCTCTCCTTGAGGGCGCCCGAGACGGAACCGGCAAGCGTGACCTCGAGGCCGTCCAGAATCCACGTGATGCCGAGGGCGACGACCACCAGCGTGTGGAAGCGCGTCCAGGGCAGCGCGTCGAGGCGCGAGGCGACGTCGCTTTCGACGATACCGCTACGCAAGCGGCAGGTCCCGGCGCCGGCGCCCGGTGGCGTTCGCCACGGCGTTGCCGATCGCGCCGGCGGTCGGGCCGGCGGCGGCCTCTCCGCTGCCCAGGTACGGCTCGCCCGGGCGATCGACGATGTGCACTTCGATGGACTCGGGCACGCCGTCGAAGCGCAGGATCGGGTAGGTCGACCAGTCGAAGGAGCGGATCCTCCTGCGATCGAAGGACACTTTCTCGTGCAGCGTCCAGCTCGCGGCCTGCACGATGCCGCCTTCGACCTGGTTGCGCAGGCCGTCGGGATTCACGACCTGGCCGCTGTCGACCGCCGCGACTGCACGCACGAGGCGGATGAGCCCCTTGTGCGGATCGACGGCGACCTCGACGGCCACCGCGCAGTACGCGGCGGAGTTCTTGTAGCGCGCGAAGCCGAACCCCTTGCCGCGGCCGGGCGCCGGGCGCGCGCTCGCCCAGCCGAAACCCGTGGCGGCGCGTTCGATCACCGCCCTGCCTCGCGCGTCGTCGAGGTGGCGCAACCGGAACTCCACGGGGTCCACGTTGGCGGCCAGCGCCAGCTCGTCCATGAAACCCTCGAGCGCGAACACGTTGTGATATGCGCCCAGTGCGCGCAGCGCCGAGACGCGCAACGGCATCTCGGGGAGGAAATGATGCACCACGCGCACGCCCGGGAAGTCGTAGAGCGGCACGGCGTTGCGCTCGCCCATGCCGTCGCGGCTCTTGCGCGCCCGCTGCGCCTCGAGCTTGAACGCCTTCGCGCCGTGCTGCGCCGCGAGCAGCGACCCCGCGCCGCCGGGCCGGGTCGAGTGCGAGCAGCTCCACACGCCGTACTCCCAGCTCACGAC
>CAMPHL010000250.1 GCA_946885905.1 uncultured Pseudomonadota bacterium
CGCGTCGGGGCTTGGCGGTTGCGCCCACATGGCGAGCGGCGGCGGGTCGAAGGCGCGGGTCGCGGTGGTTGGCGGTGGATACGGCGGGGGGACAGCCGCCAAGTACCTTCGCCTGCTCGACCCGTCCATCGAAGTCGTGCTCGTCGAGCCCAACGAGGCGTTCGTGTCCTGCCCGATCTCGAACATGGTGCTGGGAGGATTTCGGACGATGGCCGACATCACCACGCCTTACTCGGGTCTCGCCCGCCACGGCGTTCGCGTGGTGCGCGACACCGCGACCGCCATCGACATGGAGAAAAAGCAGGTGCGCCTGTCCCACGGCGATCCCGTGTACTTCGACCGCGTCGTGGTCTCGCCCGGCGTGGACTTCCTGTGGGAGGCGCTTCCCGCCATGCAATCGGCCCAGGCGCAGGCCAAGGTGCTGCACGCGTGGAAGGCCGGGCCGCAGACCGAGGCGTTGCGGCGGCAGCTGGTGGCGATGCGCGACGGCGGCGTCTACGTCCTCACGATTCCCATGGCGCCGTACCGCTGCCCACCGGGCCCCTACGAGCGCGTGTGCCAGGTCGCTGCGTACTTCAAAGCGCACAAGCCGCGATCGAAGATCATCGTCCTCGACGAGAACCCGGACGTGACTTCCAAGGGGCCGCTCTTCAAGAAGGCGTGGTCCGAGCTCTACCCGGGGATGATCGAGTTCCGCGGCAACAGCAAGCTGGCCGACGTCGACGTCGGGGGCAACGTCGCGAAGCTCGACTTCGGCGACCAGAAGGCCGACGTGCTGAACGTGATCCCGCCGATGAAGGCCGGCAATGTGGCGGCGCCTTACGTGACCGCGAACCGCCGGTGGTGCGAGGTCGACTGGCTCACCTTCGAGTCGAAGGCCGTGAAAGGGGCTCACGTCCTGGGCGACTCACTGCAGGTCGCGCCGGCGATGCCGAAGTCGGGCAGCATGGCCAATGCGCACGGCAAGGTGGCGGCGGCGGCGATCGTGGCGCTGCTGAACGACGAGGCCCCGAACCCGGCGCCGACCATCATCAATACCTGCTACAGCATGGTTTCGGACAAGCTGGGGATCCATGTGGCATCGGTGCACAAGTACGACACGAACGACCGGACGTTCAAGGCGGTCCCGGGCGGCGGCGTGTCCTCCGCGATGAACGAAGCCGAGGGCGCCTACACCATGAACTGGGCGCGAAACATCTGGGCCGACGCGCTGCTATAGCACTCCGTAACATCCGCGGCGCGCGCCCGGCCGTAAGCTGTTGGCCATGACGCGCCGCATCCTGTTCCTCTTTCCCGACGAATGGGATCGCGCGGCCGTCCGCGATCCGCGCCATCGTGGCCGGCTGGAATTCTTCCACGAGGGCTTCGACCTCTTCAGCTTCCCGGACAACGCGCGCCTTTTCACCTTCGGCGCGCTGCGCTTCGTCGAGCGGCTGGCGCGCAAATACGCCGGCCGCGGCATCGACGCCGTGGTGACCTCCGACGAGCAGTTCGGGCCGTTCCTCGCGGCGATGGTGGCCGAGCGCCTGGGACTTCCGCATTCGCCGCTGCAAGCCGTCCTCGCCCTGCAGCACAAGTACTATGCCCGGCTCGCCTTCGAGCGCGTGGCCCCCGAAGCCAACGCCCGCGTCGCCTTGCTTCGGCGCGCGTTCGGCGTCGATGGCCGGCCCGCCGATGTGGCCATGCCGTTCCCGTTCTACGTGAAACCGGCCAAGGCGGCTTACTCGGTGCTCGCGCGGCGCGTGGATCGGTTCGAGGACCTGCACCTGCACACGCGCTTCGGGTGGTTCGAGCGCGCGATCATCGAAAGGCTCGTGCGCCCCTTCGCCGACGTGATGCGCGCGCGCTCCGACCTCACCGAGGACCCGTTCAGCATGGTGTGCGAGGAGATCCTGCCCGGCCGGCAGGTGACCGCGAACGGCTTCGTGCGCGACGGCGAAGTCACCATGATGGGCACCGTGGATTCGGTGATGTACCCCGGAACCGACCAGTTCCAGCGCTTCCAGTACCCGTCGACGCTGCCGGCCGAATCGCTGCGGCGCGTGGACGAGCTCGCCGCCCGCCTGGTGAAGGGCGTGGGGTATACGCACGGCATGTTCAACGCGGAGATGCGCATCGACCCGGCGAGCGGCCAGCCGCGGGTGATCGAGATCAATCCCCGTGCCGCAGGACAATTCTTCGACCTTTTCGAGCGCGTGGACGGATACAGCGCCTTCGACGTGATGATCGACCTGCACGCCGGACGTGCGCCCCGCATCGCGCGAGGCGAAGGGCGCGACCGCCACGCGGCGAGTTTCGTGCTGCGCGACCTGGGTGGGGCGGGCCTGTCGCGCTGGCCCTCGCGCAGGGAGCTGCGGCGGATCCAGGAGCGCAATCCCGACGTGCACGCGATGCTCTATCCGAAGCGTGGCGCGGATCTCGCGCGCGAGCTCAAGTGGCTGGGAAGCTATCGCTACGCGGTATTCAACCTGGGAGCGGCAACGGAAGCGGGGCTCTTCGAGCGTTTCCGCCGCCTCTGCGCGCAGGTCACGTTCCATCCGCGCGGCCAGCCGCTCTTCGGCGTCGAGGCGCTGGGGCCCGCCGGCGACGACTGAAGCCGCGGGCTAGCGGCCGGGAACCGCGATCCATTCCTCCCGGAACGCCGGGTTCACCAGTGCCGTGAGCACGTGGTCGCGCCAGGCGCCGTCGATGAACAGGTAATCGCGTGCGAAGCCTTCCTCGACGAAGCCCAGGCGCTGCAGCAGCCGGCGGCTGCGGTCGTTCTCGGGACGGAAGTTGGCCATGATGCGGTGCAGGCGCATGGTCGAGAACATGAATGCGTTGGCCGCCCGCAGCCCCTCCGCCATGAGGCCGCGCCCCTCGTGCTCGCGGCCGACCTGGTAGCCCAGGTGGCAAGCGTGGAAAGCGCCGCGCACGATGTTGGTGTAGTTGCATGTGCCGATGATGGGGCCGTCGAGCTGCGCTGCCTTGGGCTGCAGCACGAAGCGGGCCGCGCGATCCCCGGCGTAGTCGTCGACGGCCACCGGCAGCCGCTCGGCCCAGAACGCCGTGGTGAAGAAATCCGGCGCGACGGGCGGGGACCAGCGGTCCAGGTGGCCGGGAAAGTTGGCCCGGAGGAAGGAAGCGATCGATGCCTGCATGCCGGGCTGCGCCAGGCGCACGACCAGGCGATCGGTCTCGAACTCGGGGATCAAGTCAGGCCGCGAATACGCGCCACTGCTGCGCCCAGCCGTCCATCGGAGCGCGCCTGAAGCCGCTCTTGGCGTACTGGTGCCAGCGGCCGACGACGAAGGCGATGACGGCGTTGGCGTAGGCATTCACGTCCCAGTCGGCGGGCAGGGTCCCGGCCGTCACGGCCATGCGCGCGCTCTGGCGAAGGCTCGCCTCGAGGCGGTCGAGCAGCTGGTTCACCCGCGCCTGCAGGCGCTCGTCCTCGTTCACCAGCGCATCGCCGATGAGCACGCGTGTCATTCCCGGATTCTTCTGCGCGAAGCCCAGGAGCGTTGCCACCGTCGATTCGATCTTCTTCATCGCATCCTGCTCGTCGGCCTGGATGCGGCTCACCAGGCTGAAGACGGTCTGCTCGATGAACTCGATCAGGCCCTCGAACATCTGCGCCTTGCTGGCGAAGTGCCGGTACAGCGCGGCTTCGGAAACGTCCAGTCGGGCGGCGAGCGCAGCGGTCGTGATCTTCTCCCAGCGCGGGGTCTCCAGCATGCGGGCGAGCGTATGCAGGATCTCGACGCGCCTCTGACCCGGTTTCCTCCCCGGCATCGTTGTTCGCTCCCTCTCGCGTCCGCCTTGAGCCGCAGCACCGATCGGCGTCGTTCAGATCAGCCAGCGGCCGTCGCGGGCGAGCGCCCGAATGCTGCGCACCGTTGCGTCCACATATGCCGGCGCGTTGTGCGCCCGGCTCACCCAGACCGTCCGCATACCCAGCTTCTTTGCCGTTCGCAGATTGTCGAGCGTATCTTCCACCATGATACATTGGCTGGGCGCAAGCCGGTGCCGCCGCAGCAGCCGCAGGAAGCCGTAGGCATCGGGCTTGGGCCGGAAGCGGGTGTGCTCGATCGAGAATACGTCGTCGAACAGGTCCGCGATCCTGAGCGCCTTGAGCACGGCGCGCGCGTAATGCTCGGGCGCGTTCGAGAACACGACGCGCCGGCCGGAGAGCCGCTTGAGCGAAAGCCGCAATCCCGGCTCCTTGCGCAGGATCTGCTCCAGCTCGGGAAAGCGGTGCGTCTCGACCAGGAAATGGCGCGGGTCGGTGCCGTGGTGGCGCATGAGCCCGAGCAGCGTGGCGCCGTACCGGCGCCAGTATTCCTGCCGCAGCGCGCCCGCCGCCGCCTCGTCCAGACCCACAGCATGCTGCACGTACGCCGTCATGGCGCGGTCCATCTGCGGAAAAATGTGTGCGCGCGCGTCGTGCAGGGTATTGTCGAGATCGAAGATCCAGGTCGGCACGCGGCGACGCGCGGCGGGCTCAGCGCGAGCGGATGAGGGTGCCGACTCCCTGGTCGGTGAGGATCTCGAGCAGGACCGCGTGCTCCACGCGCCCGTCGATGATGTGAACGCTCTTCACGCCGTTACGGGCGGCATCGAGCGCCGCACTGATCTTCGGCCGCATTCCGCCCGATATGGTGCCGTCGGCGAACAGCTCGTCGATACCACGCGGCGTGAGGCCCGTGAGGAGTTTGCCCTGCTTGTCGAGCACGCCCGCGGTGTTCGTGAGCACCACC
>CAMPHL010000251.1 GCA_946885905.1 uncultured Pseudomonadota bacterium
GTCGTCACGCGTCACCCA
Source organism: uncultured Pseudomonadota bacterium (assembly GCA_946885905.1). Next base: position 19 of record CAMPHL010000251.1, read on the forward strand.
GACCTGCTCCGACTCGATGAACCACTCCGTGCGTCCGACGGAAGGGGTTGGATCGTCGGCAATCGCGGCACGATAGTGGCGGAGCGCGCAGGCGACGGATGGAAGACCGTGGTGCCTGAACCGGTCCTGCCCGGCAACCCCGTGATCGATTCGAGTCACGCCTCGGCGCCCATCAGGCCACTCCTCACTTGGGACAGCCTTCCCCAGGCGTGGAGCCTCGACGCAATGACGCTCGGCGAGGTCTGGCGCGCGCGCCGCCAAGGCGAGGGCTGGTGCACCGCCTGGGTGTTCGCGACTGCTGGAGGCACAAGGCGACCCGTGGCGATGATTGCCCGCCATCCCGAGTATGGCCACCCCGGGCCGGGCGTCGTGAAGTTGGACCATAGCCTTCGCAGCGTGCAGCCTTGGCACGATCAGCGCACTGACAAGCGCGCCGGGATGAGCTTCGTGGTTCGCAACTTCGCGGCACTGCCCGATGGTCTCGTCCAGGCCGACAGCTTCGCGACGGGAGTGGGCCTCGGATTCGTCTCGGAAGACGTGCATGTGGTACGGCGCCGGGGGATCTGCACTTATGGATTCGGCCGCTGCCGCACCTATGCAGGAGCCTTCACTGCGATGTGGAAAGTTCCGGAGCTGCAATCACATGGCTACGGCGGCGGCCCGGATGCCATTGCAGTTCCGCAACCCATCTATCTCCTGGTGGAAGACTCGTGCCCCTGGACTCCGGCCGGAGCGGTGGAGGGGTTCTCGAGGGATCCGGGCGCCGGCGCCCGGATCGCCAGGTTCCTCGAGCTCGGACCCTAGGCCGCCTCCTCCTGGAAGGCCTCGGCGCGCTTCTTCGCGATCGCGGGCGAGACCACGATCACGATGAGGATGGCGGTGATGATCAGCAGCGTGAGGCTGATCGGCCGCGTGAAGAACACCGTGGGATCGCCACGCGAGAGCAGCAGCGCGCGCCGCAGGTTCTCCTCCATCATCGGCCCCAGCACGAACCCGAGCAGCAGCGGCGCGGGCTCGCACTCGAGCTTGATGAACGTGTAGCCGATCAAGCCGAAGAGCGCCGCCATGTAGACGTCCATGGTCGCGTTGTTGATCGAGTACACGCCGATGCAGCAGAAGAGCAGGATCGCCGGGTAGAGGAAGCGGTACTGGATGGTGAGCAGCTTCACCCACATGCCGATCAGGGGCAGGTTGAGGATCACCAGCAGCAGGTTGCCGACCCACATGCTGGCGATCATTCCCCAGAAGAGGTCGGGCTTCGCGGTCATGATCTGCGGCCCCGGCTGGATGCCGTGGATGATCATCGCGCCGATCATGAGGGCCATCACCGGGTTGGACGGGATGCCGAGGGTGAGCAGCGGGATGAACGAGGTCTGCGAGGCGGCGTTGTTCGCCGCCTCGGGGGCGGCCACGCCCTCGATCGCGCCCTTGCCGAAGCGGCTCGGGTCCTTCGCCACCTTCTTCTCGAGCGTGTAGGCCGAGAACGAACCCAGCGTCGGCCCGCCGCCGGGCAGGATGCCGAGGAAGGCGCCGAGCGCGGTTCCCCGCAGCACCGGCGGGGTGCACTGCCTGATGTCCTTCCAGTTGGGCAGCAGCCCGTGGATGCTCTTGGTGAAGACCTCGCGCTTCTCCCCGTGCTCGAGGTTGCGCACGATCTCCGAGAAGCCGAACGTGCCCATGGCGATCGTGCCGATGCCGATGCCGTCGATCAGCTCCGGCAGGCCGAAACTGTAGCGCGCCACGCCCGAATTCACGTCCGTGCCGATGAGGCCGATCAGCAGCCCCAGCACGATCATCGCGATCGCCTTGATGAGCGAGCCGTGCGCGAGCACGACCGCCGCGATGAGGCCCAGGACCATGAGCGAGAAATAGTCCGCGGGACCGAACTTCAGCGCGAACTCCGCCAACGGCGGGGCGAAGGCGGCGATGAGGAACGTGGCGACGGTTCCGGCGAAGAACGAGCCCAGGGCGGCCACGCCCAGGGCCTTGCCGGCCAATCCCTGGCGCGCCATCTGGTAGCCGTCGATCGTCGTCACCACCGAGGAAACCTCGCCCGGCAGGTTCACGAGGATCGCCGTCGTCGATCCGCCGTAGGACGCCCCGTAGTAGATGCCGGCCAGCATGATGAGCGCCGACACGGGTGGCAGCACGAAGGTGGCGGGCAGCAGCATCGAGATCGTGGCCACGGGGCCGATGCCGGGCAGCACGCCGATCATCGTCCCGAGCATGACGCCCACGAAGCAGTAGAGGATGTTCTGCATCGTGAGAGCGACGCCGAAGCCCAGGTAGAGGTTCTGGAGGATTTCCATGGGGTCCTAGCGGCAGAAGCCGATGGAGGCCTGGATGGCCTCGACGTCCGGGCACAGCGGGATGGGCAGCTTGAGCCCGCCGACGAACACCAGCGCGCAGAAGGTCACCAGTGCGAGGGCGAGGATGGCGGTTGCCTTGGCGCTCACCTTCTCCGGGTTGCCGTAGCTCGCGATGAAGATGAGGATGATCCCCGCGATCAGCATGCCGACGGCCCTGAGGATCACGCCGAAGAGCACCACCGACCCCAGCACGTACAGGATCGGGATCCAGTGGAATTTCGGGAAGTCGGCTTCGGGCCCGCCCTTGGTGCGATAGCCGCCGATCGCGATGACCAGGCCCAGCAGCGCGAGGATGGCTCCGAGCCAGAACGGGAAGAAGGCCGGCCCCATCCGCGCGGGGGTCCCCATCGTGTAGCCCTGGATCAGCACCGTGTCGCCGAACTTCAGTCCCTTGGCGACCAGCGCGAAGCCCACGCCGAGCGCCAGGAACATGATCCCGCTCCAGAAGTCCTTCGGATGACCGATCTTCATGCTCCTCCCCGGATGACGCCCTTCGACATGGCGGCGACCGCGCCGATTATGTCAGGCAACCGCGACCGCCGCCAAACGACTACTTCACCAGTCCCAGCAGCCTGGCCGATTCCACGTAGGCCTTCTTGCGACCCTCGAGGAACGCGGGGATCTTGTCGTAGGTCATGCTCACGAGCTCCATGCCCTGCTCCGTCATCTTGTGGCGGAACTCGGCGTCCTGGTTGATCTCCTCGATCATGTCGGACAGGCGCTTGCGGATGTCTTCCGGGGTCGACTTCGGGACCGCGATGCCTCGGTAGGCCCCGTCCACCCAGTCGATTCCGAGCTCGCGGAAGGTGGGCACGTCCGGGAAGTACGACAGGCGCTGGGGCGTGGCCACGGCGAGCAGCCGCACCTTGCCCTTCTGCGCCAGCGCAAGCGACGAGTACGACATCGCACCGTCCACGTGGCCTCCCAGCAGCGACGAGAGCAGGTCGCCCGTGCCCTTGAACGCGACATAGGTCGTCTTCACGCCGGCCATCTGGTTCAGGCGCGCGTGCGCCGCATGGTTGGCCGAGTTGCTGCCCGAGCCCGCGAAGTTGAGCGTTCCCGGCTTCGCCTTCGCCGCGGCGATGAGGTCCTGGTAGGTCTTGAACGGCGACTCGTTGCGAACCACGATGCCGTCGGGGGTGTACTGGAAGAAGTGGACGGTGGTGATGTCCTCGGTCTTGTACTGGACGTTGCCCTCCAGCGGCTGCAGCACGATGTGCGGAAGGTTCGAGCCCATCATGGTGTAGCCGTCGCCGGGGAAGGTGTTGAGCTGCGACCAGGCGAGCCCGCCGCCGGCGCCGGGCTTGGATTCCACCACGACCTCCTGGCCGAACTTCTTGCGCCACACCGCCTGCTGCAGGCGCGCGGCGATGTCCGACTCCCCGCCCGGGGCGAAGGGAATGATGTAGCGCGCCGGCTTGTCGGGGTACGCCGCGCGCGCGGGCAACGCGATCGAGGCGGCCACGGCACCGCCGGCGATGATGAAGTCACGTCTTTTCATGTTTGCTCCTCCTGCTTATATCCGAATTCGGATCCGGTTTCGTTCAGCAAACGTTCAGCTAAAGCGCTTCCGCGATCGCCTTTCCGACCTCCTCGGTGCCGGCGCTCCCGCCCATGTCGCGCGTGCGCGGGCCTTCGGCCAGGACCCGCTCGATGGCCTTCACGATCGCGTCGGCAGCGGGCTTCTGGCCCAGGTGCTCGAGCATCATCGCGCCCGACCAGACCTGGCCGATCGGGTTGGCGATCTTCTTTCCGTAGATGTCCGGCGCGCTGCCGTGCACCGGCTCGAAGCACGAGGGAAACTCGCGCTCGGGATTCAGGTTCGCCGACGGCGCGATGCCGATCGTGCCGGTGCACGCGGGCCCGAGGTCCGAAAGGATGTCCCCGAAGAGGTTCGAGCCCACGACCACGTCGAACCAGTCCGGGTGCTGCACGAAGTGCGCCGTCAGGATGTCGATGTGGTATTGCGAAGTCTTCACGTCCGGGTACTCGGCCGACATCGCCTTGAAGCGCTCGTCCCAGTACGGCATGGTGATCGAGATGCCGTTCGACTTGGTGGCGGAGGTCACGTGCTTGCGCGTGCGCTTGCGCGCGAGCTCGAAGGCGTAGCGCATGATGCGGTCGGTGCCGTGCCGCGTGAATACCGAGAGCTGCGTGGCGAGCTCGCGATCCGTGCCCTCGTGCATGCGGCCGCCCGCGTTGGAGTATTCGCCTTCGTTGTTCTCGCGCACCACCCAGAAGTCGATGTCACCCGGCTTGCGGTTGGCGAGCGGGCTCGCCACGCCGGGCATGAGCCGCACGGGGCGCAGGTTCACGTTCCAGCGCCGCTTAGTGACGTTGTGGGCGTGG
>CAMPHL010000252.1 GCA_946885905.1 uncultured Pseudomonadota bacterium
AAGCGCCGCGTGGCCAACCTCGACATGGACGTGACCATCGGCCAGGCGCACGCGGTGGCCAAGGGCAGCTTCGGGCGCGCGGGCGATGCGATGGATTTCCGCTTCAACGCGCCCAACGTCTCCACGATCGCGCGCCCGCTCGGGATCGCCGCGTCGGGCAGGCTGGAAGGCGAGGGGCGCCTCACCGGCACGTTCGCATCTCCCGCCGGGCGCATCCGGCTCGCGGGCGGCAACCTGGTCTTGCCGTCGAACGTCCAGGTTCGCGAGCTCACGGCGAGGTTGGAGGCAGGTGTGGAGGCATCCAGCCCGATCGACGGCGAGGTCCGCGCCAAAGGCATCGCTCTCGGCGACGAAACGCCGCCCACGCCGTTCGCGCAGGAGGCCACGGTGAGCCTCAAGGGCACGCGCGAGGCGCACCGCCTGCAGGCGAATGTCCAGATGCGGCGCGACACGAATCTTCGCGTGGCGCTCCAGGGCGGGCTCGATCCGAAGGCCAAGTCGCCCACCTGGAACGGGCGCGTCGAGTCGCTGGCACTCGCGGGCGCGGGCGCATTCTCGCTCGTCCAGCCCGCGACGCTCAGCGCCTCGGCCGAGCGCGTCGAGCTGGGCGATGCGCAACTCAAGGGGGAGTGGGGCGAGGCGCGGTTCGCGGTGACGCGCTGGACGCCGCGCACGCTCGACCTCAGGGGCTCCAGCGCGGGCATCCAGGTGCAGAACTTCGCGCGCAGCTTCCGATTCACGACCGTGCCGCGGTCCAACCTGGTGGTCGCGGTCGATTGGGAGGTGCACGCAGCGGAGCAGCTCGACGCGACCGCGCACCTTCGCCGCGTTTCCGGCGACCTGCGCGTAGGGGAGCCCAGGCTCCCCCTTGGGCTCGAAGCGCTCGAAGCGAAGATCGAGGTTGTCCGCGGGCGCGCGCAAGCGAGCTTGCGCATGGCCGGCGAGCGCCTGGGCCGGATCGAGGGCGAGGGGAGCACGCGGCTGGGCCGCAGCGCCGAAGGCTGGCGCCCCGCGCCCGACACGCCGGTGAACGCGAGGATCGTGGCCGAGCACACAAACCTCGAAGCGCTTGCGCCGTGGCTGGGCCCGGATGCGCGCATCGGCGGGCGCCTCAACGCCGTCGTGCTGGTCGAGGGAACCGGCGCCGACCCGCGCGTCTCCGGCACGGCGCGCGCGATGGACCTCGTGGTGCGCGAACCCACGACCGGTTTCGAAGTGGAGAAGGGCCAGGTGGCCGTGAAGCTCACCGGCCGCTCGGCGGTGATCGAACGGTTCGAGGCGGTCACGCCGTGGCGTCCGTCGGAGGGCGCGCTCGCGCGCATGCGCCGCGTCGAGGTTCCGCCCCAGGGCGGGCGGATCACCGCGAGCGGATCGCTCGACCTTGCCGGACGCACCGGCGCGATTACCGTGAAGCTGGACAAGGTCCCCGCTACGCAGCTGGCGTCGCGCTTCCTCGCGCTATCGGGCGACGTGAAGCTCGAGGCGGGCGCGAAGGAGCTCCTCGTGACCGGGGCGCTCAAGGCCGACGCGGGCTGGGTCGGCGCGCTCGATACGGCGCTGCCCTCGCCCTCGGAGGACATCGTCGTGGTGCGCTCGGCGAAGCCCGTGCCCATCGAAGAGCCGGCGAAGGAACCCATCCGCCTCGACCTGACGCTCGGCGCGGGCGAACGCCTCTACTTCCAGGGACGCGGCCTCGACACGCGCCTCGCCGGCGAAGTGCGCCTCACGGGCACGCCCGGCCCGGGCCTCAAGGCCGAAGGCGTGATCCGCACGGTCTCGGGCACATACGACGGCTACGGACAGGAGCTCACCATCGAGCGCGGCGTGCTCACGTTCCAGGGCCCGCTCGACAATCCGCGCCTCAACGTGCTCGCGTTGCGCAAGGGCCTGCCGGTCGAGGCGGGCGTCGAGGTGCTGGGCACGATGACGCGGCCGCGGGTTCGCCTCGTCTCGGTGCCGGACGTGCCCGAACCCGAAAAGCTTTCGTGGCTCGTACTCGGGCGCGGCGCTTCGGACGCTTCGCTCGGCGATAGCGCGTTGATGGTCGCGGCGGCCAGGGCGCTGCTCGGCAGCAGCAATCCCGGCTCGGACATCACCAAGAGGATCGGCATCGACGACATCAAGATCGGCCGCGCCGACACGAGCGTGCTCGGGGTGTTGCCGCAGAGCACCGTCGCGGGCCGGACCGGCACGCCGTCGGCCGCGGAGGTGGTGACCGTGGGCAAGCGCCTGAACCGGCAGTTCTACCTCAGCTACGAGCAGGGCCTGGCCGACGCCGAGGGCACGCTCAAGCTGGCCTGGCGGCTCACGCGGCGATTCCAGCTCCTGGCCCGTGCGGGCTATTTGCCCGGCCTCGATGCCGTGTATCGCTGGTCCTTCCCCTAGCTAGTTCTTACGGAGCATTCGGGCCCCGTCCTACGGACCGGTAGAATTGCGACTACAAGTCCGTCGATCCAGGGAGCCCCGCGATGTATTCCTGCCCATGGTGCAGCAAGGGCCGTTTCTCCTTTTGGGAGAAGCAAACGCTCGGCCCTGCGCGAAACCTCACCTGCAACTGCTGCAAGCGTCCCGTGAGCGTCTGCTGGAACCGCGCCCAGATCGCGGCCGTGCCCACGATCGCGCTCGCTTTCCTGGGCCTCATCGCCGGCAAGGCCCTGTTCATGACCTGGCCCGCCGTGCTGCTGGGCGGATGGCTCGGGATCAGCGTGGGCATGCTCATCACCGGGCCGCTCTATCACTTCTACGTTCCGTTGGTGAAGCCGACCGACTGAGGTCGCTGCCGGCGGCGTGCAGCCTCCGGGCACATTGCTAGAATCCGGCCAGTTCCGCCGGACATGCGCCCGCTCCTCCTCACCTGCCTCATGCTGTTGCTCGCGCCGCTCCCGGCCGCGGGTGAGGCTTCGCGCGTCGCGCTGGTGATCGGCAACGCGAAATACAAGGATTCCCCGCTCCTCAACCCCGTCAACGACGCGCGCGTTCTCTCGGCCGCCTTGCGCGCGTCCGGATTCGAGGTGATCGAGCTGCATGAGCAGGGCGCGGCGGGGATGCGGCGCGCGATCCGCGAATTCGGCGAGAAGCTGCGCGGCAAGGACGCCGGCCTTTTCTATTTCGCCGGCCATGGCGTGCAGGTCCGCGGGCGCAACTACCTGGTGCCGGTGGATGCGGACATCAAGTACGAGGACGAGATCGAGGACCAGTCCGTGGAGATCGGGCTCGTGCTCGGGAAGATGGAATCGGCCAAGGCGCGGGTGAACCTCGTCGTCCTGGACGCGTGCCGGAACAACCCGTTCGCGCGCGGCAGCCGCTCGGGGCAGAACGGGCTTGCCGCCATCGAGGCGCCCATCGGCACGCTCGTTGCGTTCGCCACGTCGCCCGGCCAGGTCGCTTCCGACGGAATGTCGGGCAACGGTCTCTACACCGGCCACCTCGTGCGCGAGATGAAGAACGCGGGACTCAAGGTCGAGGACGTGTTCAAGCGCGTCCGTGCCGCCGTCCGGCTCGCTTCCAACGGGCGCCAGATCCCGTGGGAGAACACATCGCTCGAGGGCGATTTCTACTTCCGCGAAGCGCCCGGGGTGGACGCGGCCGCGCTCGAGCGTGAAACGGCGAAGCGGCAGGAGGAAGCGATCCGCCTCGCGGTGGCGGATGCGCTCACGCGCTCCCGCGAGGAGGCCGATCGCGAGAAGCAGCGGCTGGAGCGCTTCTATGCCGAGAAGCTCGAGGCCGAACGCGAATCCTTCCGCAGGGAAGCTGCCGGTCGCATCGCAGCGCTCGAGAAGGCGGCGCTGACCGCGGCCCAACCCCAACCCGAGACGGCTGCGATCGCCAGGCCGCAGCCCCTGGCGTCCTCCCGCCCCACGTTGGCCGTGACCGCTCCTGCCGCGAGCTCGCCCCTCCCGGAGGCGAAGCCTCCGGTCGAGGAGGCACCTGCCGCTGCGAGCGTTGCGGGCGTCGAGCCCGCCGCGACGCAACCGTCGGCGGCCGACTCCGGCGAGCGCACGAACGAGGAGATGCCGACCTCATTGCTGCTCGCCCTCGGCGTCGATCCCGCGGCGCGCAACCGCGCCCGAGTGCTCGAGGAAGACGTGGCGCGCGGGCTGCGTCCCGCTCCCCACGTCGCGGGCGACTCGTGGACCTGGTACCGCACCATCCGGGACGGGGAAGGCGTCGAGAGGCGCAACTACCTCACCGCGACGGTGGCCCAGGCGGACAAGGACGGATTCAAGGTCGCGAGCAACGATGCGGACGTGCCTTCGCGCTACGACGCGGCGGGCAACCTCCATTCGGGCAAGCAGGGGCAGGAGATGGTGGTTCACGACCCGCTCGACGAGCTCTACCGCTTTCCGCTGCACGCCGGCGCGACCTGGTCCACCCGCAGCCTCGAGCGCCGTGGAGCGGGCACCGTGGAGGTGGACGGGCGCGTGACCGTCGTGGGGCCGGAGGATGTGACGACGCCCGCGGGACGATTCGCGACCGTGAAGATTTCCAAGGTCTCGAGCCGGCGCTGGGAGCCCTTCCCCGGACAATTGATACAGGCCAAGCGCGTGGTGAGCGTCTGGTATGCGCCCGGCGTCGGCAACATGGTGAAGTTCGAGGGACTCGAGCTTACCGACCGGGGGGCGGTGACGTTCGACCAGAAGTGGGAGCTCGACTCGTACGAGCTCAAGTAGGCGCAGTCCCGGAAGCCCGCCCTACCCGCAGACCCCTACCCACCCGCAGGCGCTGCAGAAATC
>CAMPHL010000253.1 GCA_946885905.1 uncultured Pseudomonadota bacterium
TGTTGAAGCCGTGGGCGAAGGCGAGCGCCGCGCCCTTCTTGATGTTGGGCTCGATGCTCTCGCGGTACACCTGGGCGTGGTTCTCGTCGGGCAGCAGCACCATCACCAGGTCCGCGCCCTTCACCGCCTCGCCGACTTCCTTCACGGCGATCTTGGCCTTCTTCACCTTGTCCCACGAGGCGCCGCCGGGGCGCAGCCCCACGGTAACCTTGACCCCCGAGTCCGTGAGGTTCTGGGCGTGCGCATGTCCCTGCGAGCCGTACCCGATGATGGTGACCTTGCGGCCCTTGACCAGCGAGAGGTCGGCGTCCTTGTCGTAATAGACTTTCATTTCGCTCCCTTGCGATTGGCGTGTTGGCTTCAGACCTTCAGGACCCACTCGCCGCGCCCGATGCCGGATACGCCGGTGCGGACGGTTTCCAGGATGGCGCCGCGGTCGAGCGCCTCGAGGAAGGCGTCGAGCTTCTCGGTGGTGCCGGTGAGCTCGATCGTATAGGACTTGTCGGTCACGTCGATGATGCGCCCGCGGAAGATGTCGGCGGTGCGCTTCATCTCCTCGCGGTCCTTGCCGGCGGCGCGCACCTTCACGAGCATGAGCTCGCGCTCGATGTGCTTGCCTTCCGAGAGGTCGACGACCTTCACCACGTCGACCAGCTTGTTCAGCTGCTTGGTGATCTGCTCGACCACCTCGTCCGAGCCCGTGGTGACGATCGTCATCCGGGACATGGTCGTGTCCTCGGTCGGCGCCACGGTGAGGGTTTCGATGTTGTAGCCGCGGGCGGAGAAAAGGCCGGCCACCCGCGAGAGCGCCCCGGCCTCGTTCTCGACGAGGATCGAAAGGATATGGCGCATGGCTACAATTCTTCGGAGAGGATCATCTCCGACATGCCCTTGCCCCCGGGCACCATCGGGAAGACGTTCTCCGTCTGGTCGGTGATGAAGTCCATGAACACGAGGCGGTCCTTCATCGCGAAGGCCTCGCGCAGCGCGCCCTCGACGTCGCCGGGCTTCTCGATGCGCATGCCGACGTGCCCGTAGGCCTCGGCGAGCTTCACGAAGTCCGGCAACGCGTCCATGTAGGACTCGGCGTAGCGGTTGCCGTGGAAGAACTCCTGCCACTGCCGCACCATGCCCATGTAGCGGTTGTTCAGGTTCACGACCTTCACCGGCAGGTGGTACTGCTTGCAGGTCGAAAGCTCCTGGATGCACATCTGGATCGAGGCCTCGCCCGTCACGCACGCCACGTCCGCGTCGGGATAGGCGAGCTTCACGCCCATCGCATAGGGAAGCCCGACGCCCATGGTCCCGAGGCCGCCGGAGTTGATCCAGCGGCGCGGCTTGTCGAACTTGTAGAACTGCGCGGCCCACATCTGGTGCTGGCCCACGTCGGAAGTGATGAAGGCCTCGCCCTTGGTGACTTCGTAGAGCTTCTCGATCACCGACTGCGGCTTGATGATCGCGGACTTGCGGTCGTACCTGAGGCAGTCCTTGGCGCGCCAGGCGTCGATCTGCGACCACCACGCCTTGATCGCGGCGGCCTCCGGCCTGGCGCTCCCGGCCTTGAGTTGCCCGATCAGCTCCTGGAGCACTTCCTTCACCCCGCCCACGATGGGCACGTCCACGCGCACGCGCTTGGAGATCGACGAAGGATCCACGTCGACGTGGATGATCTTGCGCGACGGGTTGCCCGCCGCGAAGTGCGCGGGGTTGCCGATCACGCGGTCGTCGAAGCGCGCGCCCACGGCGAGGAGCACGTCGCAGTTCTGCATCGCGTTGTTGGCTTCGTAGGTGCCGTGCATCCCGAGCATGCCGACGAACTGGCGGTCGGTGGCCGGGTAGGCGCCCAGGCCCATGAGCGTATTGGTCACCGGATAACCCAGCGTCCGCACGAGCTCGATCACCTCGGCCGAGGCGTTGCCCAGGATCGCGCCACCGCCCACGTAGATCATCGGGCGCCTGGCCTCGAGCAGCAGGTTCAACGCCTTCTTCACCTGGCCGGAGTGCCCGCGCGTGACCGGCGCATACGAGCGCAGCGAGATCTTGTCGGGGTAGTGGAACCGCACCGACTGGTTCGAGACGTCCTTCGGGATGTCGACGAGCACCGGGCCGGGACGGCCGGTCGTGGCGATGTGGAAAGCCTTCTTGATCGTGATGGCGAGCTCGTTCACGTCCTTCACGAGGAAGTTGTGCTTCACCGTGGGCCGGGTGATGCCCACCGTGTCGCACTCCTGGAAGGCATCCTCGCCGATGGCGCGCGTGGGCACCTGCCCCGTGATCACCACCATCGGGATCGAATCCATGTAGGCCGTCGCGATGCCGGTCACGGCGTTGGTCACGCCCGGTCCGCTCGTCACCAGCGCGACCCCCGGCTTGCCGGTGGCGCGCGCGTATCCATCCGCGGCATGGAGCGCCCCCTGCTCGTGGCGTACGAGGACGTGCTTGACGACCTTCTGCCGGAAGATCGCGTCGTAAATGAACAAGACCGCCCCGCCCGGGTAACCGAATACATACTCGACACCCTCGGCTTGGAGGCACCGGATCACGATCTCGGCGCCGGTCAGGGTCTCGCCGGTTTCAGCCAGGGGTGGGAGTTGGAGTTCCATCGCTAAGGCCTTGTAAATCGAGCGTTTTTAGGGGAGGAACCCTTGACATTAGCCGCTCGCCCCCCGCTTGGTCAAGCCAAAATTGCGGCACCGCCGCAATCGCTGCGGGCCAAGGGCGCCGGAGGGGCTTTGCTACCATTCGCGCGAGTCCCCGCAGCCCCTCGTCGCGCCCAAGGAGAACCCCTGGCCACCCAGAAGGAGATGTCCGATTTCCTCGCCTCCGTGGAGCGGCGCGCCTTCAAGCAGGCGGTGTTCTCGGTGCAGGACGACGAGGCGGCGCTCGACATCGTGCAGGACTCGATGCTGCGGCTGGCCGAGAAGTACCCGGACCGGCCGGGGGCGGAGCTGCCGCTCCTTTTCCAGCGCATCCTGCAGAACGCCATTCGCGACCACTTCCGCCGCACCAAGGTGCGGTCGACGTGGACGACGCTGCTCTCCTCGATGGGGCTGGGCGGCGAAGACGACGATGCCGATCCGCTGGAAACACTGGAGGTGGAGGACCGGGCCAATGTCCCGGCCAGCCCCGCCGGCCAGCTCGAGCAGTCGCAGGTGATGGAAGCGATCGAGAACGCCCTCAAGGGGCTTCCCGCCCGTCAACGCGAGGCTTTCGTGCTGCGTTACTGGGAGGAACTCGACGTGAGCGAGACCGCCAAGGTGATGGGTTGCTCGGAAGGCAGCGTGAAGACACACTGCTCCCGGGCCACGCACGCATTGGCCAAAATCCTGAAATCAAAAGGGATAACGCTATGAATGAAAAGGAATTCGCGGACAAGTTGAAACCCTGGCTGGAGCGTGGCGCCGCCTCCGTGGGGGAAATGCAGGCCGTGAAGCTCAAGGCCGCGCGGCTCCGCGCCCTGGACGCCTGGCGGGAGCCCGTCCAGCTCTTCGGCTTCATCCCGATGGCCTCCGCCCGGGCGCAGGCGATTTACTACGGCCTCGTGCAACGCGCGCTCCTGTTCGTGCCCCTCGCCGCCCTGCTCGCCGTCCTGGCCGTCCAATCGCTGAACGACGAGATGGACCCCGGGGAACTGGAGGCCCAGCTGCTCACGCAGGAACTGCCGCCCGACGCGTTCCTCGACAAGGAATTCCGCTCTTGGCTCGGCAAATCGCAGGGCTGATCGCGGCGGCGCTGCTCGCCGCCGCGGCGAACCTCGCCATGGCGGCGGACCCGGAGCGCCTCAAGACGCCCCAGATCCCCTGGTCCAGCCTCGCGCCCGAAGAGCGGCGCGTGCTCGAGCCCGTGGCCAGGGAGTGGCCGGGCATGCCGGGCTACCAGCAGCAGCGGCTGCAAGGCGCGGCCCGGAAGTACCCTTCGATGCGGCCGATCCAGAAGGAGCGGTTCGACACGCGCATCCGCGACTGGGCCGCGATGACGCCGGACCAGCGCAAGGCCGCGCGCGAGACCTTCCAGGGCCTGCGCAAGCTCCCGCCCGAGAAGCAGCACGAGCTGCGCCAGCGCTGGCTCGAGCGGCATAGCCAGGACGGTCCACGCCGGCAGGGTTCCCCACGCAATTCCGAGGGCGAGCGGCGCTATTCGCCACCCCCACCCCCGGCCCGGTGAACGCGCCGGCGCGGTTGCGCGCCCCCGCGCTCGGCCGGCGCCTGGCAGCAGCGCTCTACGACCTGTTGATGCTCGCAGCCCTGCTGCTGGTCGCGACCTTCCCCTTCCTCGCCGCCTTCGGCGACTCCACCACCGGTTGGCGCCGCCACGTGCTCCAGGGATGGGTGCTCGTGGTCGCGGGCGCCTACTTCACCTGGTTCTGGACGCACGGCGGGCAAACGCTGCCGATGAAGACGTGGCGCTTCAAGCTCGTTCGCTGGGACGGCTCCCCGGTCGGCGTCGCACGCGCGATCCATCGCTACGCGCTCGCGATCCTCGGGTTCTTCGCGCTGGGACTGGGCTTCCTCTGGGCGCTGGTGGACCGCGATCGCCAGTTCCTCCACGACCGGCTCGCCGGCACCGCGTTGGTCGACGCGGGCCCTGCGCCGGCTCCCGAGTGAGCTTTAGCGCCGCTCCGCCAGCTGCAGGCCCACCAGCGCGGCTCCGCCGACGATGAGCACGGGCATGCCGGCGGCGAGCAGCGCGGGCCAGTCGTTCAGCACGCCCATGTGCGAGAAAAGCTTGCCC
>CAMPHL010000254.1 GCA_946885905.1 uncultured Pseudomonadota bacterium
GCGGGGGGCACCCACGGGTCGAGCATCGGGACCTCGATCGCGAACTTGTTCTGCTGCGCGTGGGCGGCCGGCGGCATGGCCAGCAGCGCGGCCGCGGCGAGGGAAAGCAGGAATCGGCGGCGATCAGTTCCCAAGGGCGCTCCGGTACCAGGCTGCGAGGTCGGCTTTCATGCGCACGCGCGAGGTGTCGTCGAGGTAGGTCATGTGCCCGCCCATGTAGTTCCGCACCGACACGTTCGGGTTCGTCCCCAGGCGCGCGAGGTCGAGCTCCGTGGTGTAGAAGGGCGTGGCCACGTCGTGGTAGCCGTTCACGGCGAGGACCTTGAGGCCGGGGTTCTGGGCGATCGCGGCGGCGAGGTCGGGAATCGTGTCGGGCAGCGGGGTGCCGTCGTGCGCGAAGCGCCAGGTCTGGATCGCGTTGCCGAGCAGCGTGTACGACGAGGGGTTGGTGTAGCCCAGGGCGGCGAGGTATTCGGTGATGCGGACGGCGAACGAGAAGCTGATGATGTTGCTCGAGGGATCGTTGTTGGGGTTGCTGCCCGAGGCGGTGATGCGCGTGTCGTAGCGGCCGAGGAGCGTGCCGGGAATGAGGTTCGTGCGGTAGAACGACGGGCCCATGTTGAAGACCGAGCGCCATTGGTCCTCGGTGGGGCCGGTGGCGAGCGACACGTCCCGTACGAGCGCGGCGTCGGGCGGCGCGTTCGAGGTGAGCAGGGCGCGCACGGCCGGGTCGTAGCGGGTGGAGGCGAAGGTCCGCATGTCGGCCATGAAAGGATCGATCTGGGCCGGTCCGGGGCTCGGCCTCGTCCGGCCGAACCAGGCCCCGCTCGCGGCATAGCTGGGGATGAAACCCGTGCACGGCCTGGTCGTGTTGTTGGAGATGTCGCAACTGGAGTTGTAGTTCATCGCGGGCGACTGGAGCACCACGCCGCGCAGGCCCATGCCGGCCGCCTCGAGCAGGTCCGCAAGCACGGCGGTACGGGGTCCGCCGTAGGATTCGCCGAAGAGGAAACGCGGCGAGGCGGTGCGGTTGTTCTTCGCGACGTAGGTCATCACGAAATCGCGGAACACCGCCGCGTCGTCGTCCACGCCCCAGAACGTGTTGTTCGCGTTGGGCGCGATCGCCTGCGAGTAGCCCGAGCCGACCGCGTCCACGAAGACCAGGTCGGTGAGGTCGAGCAGGCTCTCGGCGTTGTCGACCAGCGCGAAGGGCGTGGGCAGGCTGCCGCTGGGAACGCCCGTGGCGAGCCGCTTCGGACCGAAGGAGCCGAGGTGGAGCCACACGCTCGCCGACCCGGGACCGCCGTTGTAGAAGAAGGTCACCGGGCGGGTCGAAGGCGCCGCGGCGTTCAGCGTGTACGCCACGTAGAAGAACGACGCACGCGCGGGCCCCGTGCCATTCTGCATCGCCGTCATGTGGCCGACGGTCGCGGTGTAATCGAGCGCTTGGCCGTCGAGCGTCAACCGATGCTGCGTGACGGCGGTGATCTCGTTCGGCGCGGAGAGCGATGCGGCCGGTGCGCTCGAGTACACCTGTGGATCGGTGTATTGGACCTGCGGTGGCGGTGGCGGTGGCGGCGGCGGGTCGGACCCACCCCCTCCCCCGCCACAACCGGCGAGGACCAGGACTGCGAGGGCGAAAAGGCGGGCTCTCATGGCGCGCCGATTATAAGTAGGCCCCCGCCGCACCCACCCACCGCCAACAAACCGTTACACCGCGTCACCCCGGGGCCAGGTACGGGACAGGTACTTGTGCCAGGTCTCTCCTAGGCGCGCCTAGGAGAGACCTGGCACAAGTACCTGTCCCGTACCTGGCCCCGGTTCAGCTTTCCTTACCAGCCGATGCCGTAGTCTTCGCCGTGGTTGCCCGCGGCGCCCCAGAACGTGCCGTGCTTGCGGTCGATCAGCACCGCGGTGATCGGCCCGGTGCTCCATTGCGCGAAGCGCTGCGTCGTGTAGCCCATAGCCCGAAGCTCCTTGCGGATCCAGGCGGGCGTCGATTCGTTCAGCTGGATCGTGCCGGGCTCGGTCTTGTGGTTGTCGAACGAGGCGCGCATCTGGAAGCTGTAGAAGCCCGGCGCCTCGACCGCCTCCTGCGGCGTCATGTCGAACTCGACCAGGTTCAGGAAGAACTGCAGCAGGTCCTGGTCCTGGCCGTCGCCGCCCTGCACCGAGAACGCCATCCATGGCTTGCCGTCGCGAAAGGCGAGCGTCGGCGTGAGCGTGACCCGCGGCCGCTTGCCGGGCGCCACGACGTTGAACGGGTTCTCGACCTCGTCGGTCACGAAGCTCTGCATCCGTTGCGAGAGGCCAACGCCGGTCTTGCCCGCGACCACCGCCGGCACCCAGCCGCCGCTCGGCGTGACCGAGACCACCCAGCCTTCCTTGTCGGCGGTGTTGACCGAGGTGGTGCCGGCAAAGAAGGGATCGACTTCCCGTGGCAGGGGGTCGGCCATCGCCATCGGGGTGCCGCCCTGCCCCGGCGAATGCCTGCGCTCGTGCCAGCGCTCGAGCAGGTGCGTATATGGGTTGGTCGCGTCCTGGAACGGATACGGGTCGCCCGGCCCGATCTTCGGATCGTTCTTCGCCGGGTCGATGAGCCTCGCGCGCGCTTTCGCGTATTCCTTCGACAGCAGGCCCGCCATCGGCTCCACGGGCGGGAAGTACGGGTCGCCGTAATAGAAGTCGCGGTCGGCGTAGGCGAGGTTCATCGCCTGGTAGACGGTGTGGATGTAGCGCGCGCTGTTGTAGCCCATCGACTTCAGGTCGAACTGCTCGAGGATGTTCAGCGCCTGCAGCATCACCGGGCCCTGCTGCCATTGCTGCAGCTTGTAGACCTCGATGCCGCGATAGCGCGTCGACATCGGCTCCTCGATGCGCACCTTCCAGTTGGCGAGGTCGGCTTCGGTGAAGAGACCCCCTTGCGCGCGCACCGAGGCCACGAGCTCCCTGGCGATGTCGCCGCGGTAGAAGCGGTCGTAAGCCGCCATGATCGCGGCCTTGCGATCCTTGCCCGCCGCCTTCGCCTGCCGCTCGGCATCCACGAGCTTGCGCAGCGTCGCGGCGAGGTCGGGCTGGCGGAAGATCTGGCCGGGTTCGGGCGGGGCGTCGCCCGGATTGGGGAACATCAGGCGCTTCGAATCGGGCCACTTCATCAGCTGGGCGCGATTCGCGGGATACACGATCTGGCGCACGAGCTGCGCCTCGATCGGGAAGCCGTCGGCGAGCTTGATGGCGGGCTCGAGCACCTCGGCGAGCGAAAGCTTGCCGAACTCGGCGAGCATCACCAGAATGCCGCCCGGCGTGCCGGGCGTGACCGCCGCGAGCGGGCCATACGCCGGCGGGTACGACATGCCCTTCGACCTGAAGAACTCCGGCGTCGCCCCGCTCGGCGCCACGCCGAGGGCGTTGATGCCGATCACCTTCTTCGCGTGCGGGTCGTAGATGAGCGCCTGGGTCTCGCCGCCCCAGTGGAGCACGTCCCACATGGTCGCGGTGGCCGCGATCATCGCGCAGGCCGCATCGACCGCGTTGCCGCCCTTCATGAAGATTTGCGCCCCGGCGGTGGCCGCGAGCGGCTTGCCGGTGAGCGCCATCCATTCCTGCCCGTGCAGCGGCGGCTTGTGGGTCTTCTGCGCCTGGGCTGGGGCCGGGAGCGCCGCGAGAAGCGCTGCCGCAAGGAGCGTGCGAAGCATGTCGGCTTCCGTCGAGCGGGAAGCCGCAATGGTACCCGCTACTTCTTCTTCCTACGCCGGACCTCGGGGAAGGCGCGCATGGCGTTGTCCACCGTCGCGAGCAGCGCCTTCTTCGACGCGCCGTCGCGCGCGTGCATCGCCATGCCCGCGAAGATGGTGGTGATGAACTCGGCGAGCGAGGCCGGGTCGGCCGTGGCCGGTACATCGCCCTCAT
This sequence comes from uncultured Pseudomonadota bacterium, assembly GCA_946885905.1. The sequence goes on from CAMPHL010000254.1 coordinate 3,910, forward strand.
CGATGCCGCGCTGGATGCGCTCGCGGATGCGCTCGCGCGCCATCAACCGCTTGCGCACCAGCACCTGCTGGACGCCGTCGGAGACGCTCGAGCAGCCCGTGGACATCGTGAGCAGGCAGCCCGAGGGCGAATCGCGCCGGCAGAACTCCTCCACCGCGCCCTTCAGGGCCTTCTCGATCGCGCCGCGCGCGGTCGGTTCCTCGGCGAGCACGTGGCGGATGTTCTCGCCGCGCTGCACGCGGTAGTACTCCACCGCCTCGAGGTAGAGCCTTTCCTTGTCGCCGAAGGCCGCGTAGAGGCTGGGCGGGTTGATCCCCATGGCGTCGATGAGGTCGCTGATCGAGGTGGCGTCGTAGCCCTTGCGCCAGAAGACCTCCATGGCGCTCTCCAGGGCCTGCTCGCGGTCGAACGAGCGCGGGCGGCCGCGGGGCTTGCGCTCCTGGACCTCGTCCACGGCCTTGGCGGCGATTTTCATAGTGACCAATATTAAATGAGTTGGCCGCGCGCGCGCAATGCCGCGGCGCAGTTTATCCCGGCAAAAGCGCGTTTCGTCGCATTTCCTTAGCGAGCCCTACGGAAATCCTTGACAGTGGGCGGCGCCTCTCGCTAGATTGCGAACCATCAATTATGTAGCGGTCGCTACCGAATAACCCCAGGCGGCATCGGGGCTTTCATAGCGGGCGCTAAAGAATGACCAGACCGAACAAGGACATGACCATGGATACGCCCTTCCGCAGCCGCAAGCTCATCCTCGCCACCGCCACCCTCGCCGCACTGGCGATCCTTTCGGCCGGCGTGGCCGTCTTCCGCGCCGACGCC
>CAMPHL010000255.1 GCA_946885905.1 uncultured Pseudomonadota bacterium
TCATGGGCGAGACCTCGAAGATCCTCAATCCCGAGAAGCGAGTGCTGATGCCCGACCTGCAGGCGGAGTGCTCGCTGGACCTCGCCACGCCGATCGACGAGTTTTCCGCCTTCTGCGACCAGCATCCCGACCGCACGGTGGTCGTCTACGCCAACACCAGCGCGGCGGTGAAGGCGCGCGCCGACTGGATGGTCACCTCCTCCATCGCCGAGAAGATCGTCGCCCACCTGCACCGGCAGGGGAAGAAGATCCTGTGGGCGCCCGACAAGCACCTCGGCGACTACGTCCAGCGCGTGACCGGGGCGGACATGCGGATGTGGAACGCCTCGTGCGTGGTCCACGACGAGTTCAAGGCCCAGCAGCTGGAGGAGCTGAAGCTCAAGCACCCGAAGGCGAAGGTGCTGGTGCACCCGGAGTCCCCGCGCGGGGTGATCCACCTCGCCGACGCCGTGGGCTCCACGACCGGCATCATCCAGGCCGCGGAGCGCCTGGGAGCGAGGGAATACATCATCGCCACCGATGGCGGGATCATCCACCAGATGAGGAAGCGCCTGCCGGGCGTGACCTTCATCGAGGCGCCCACCGCCGGCAAGGGTGCGACCTGCCAGAGCTGCGCCCACTGCCCCTGGATGGCCATGAACGGGCTGCACAACCTCCTGCAGACGCTCGAGGGCGCTCCCGGCCACGAGGTATTCGTCGATCCCCGGATCGGCGAGCGCGCGAAGGTGCCGATCGAGCGGATGCTCGAGTTCGCGAAGAAGCACCTGCCGACGATGCAGGGCAGCGGCGACGCCTGAGCCCTACGCCGCCACCACGCAACCTCCCAGGGACGGATAGTTCATGCGGGCCGCGAGCGTCTCGCGCGTCTCGACGCACTCCGCGCCCAAGGTCAAACCCTCAGTCGCCCTCGCGGTAGATGCGCGCCGCCTTGCCGAGGAACTCGATCTGCTTCGAAAAATTCCGGCACATCAGGCACTCGTCGATGTGCCCGGCCAGGAGCTTGAGCTCGGTGGCCTCGAGGCTGCGCTCGCAGGCGAGCGAAAGCAGTCGCGAGGCCTCGCGGCAATCGAGCCCGGCGTCTTCAGCGCTCACCGGCCGCCTCGCCGAACCAGTTGCGCTCCAGGCACGCGCGCAGCGCGATGCGCGCGCGATGCAGGATCACCCAGCAGTTGGAAGCCGTGATGCCCTCGTCCTCGCAGATGGCCCCGGTCTCGTCGCCCAGGACTTCCCGGCGGAAGAACACCCGCCCGGCGGTTTCCGACAGCCCCGAAAGGCAGCGCTCGAACGCCTCCCAGAACCTGCGCTGCTCGAGCGCCGACTCGGGATTGCTCCACGCCTGGGGCGCGACGCGCCAGTGGCCCGTCTCGTCGAACCAGTCGTCCAGCCATTGCTCGTGCTCCGCGGCCACGGCCTCGTCGTCGATGTCGACCTGCGCACGCTCCTTCACGGCACGGCGCTGCAGGTCGATCACCTTGAAGCGCAGGATGGACGTGAGCCAGGTGCGCAGCGCCGAGCGCCCGTCGAACGAGTCGATGCCCTCGAGCGCCGCGAGCAGCGCCTCCTGGACCGCCTCCTCGGCGAGCTGCCGGTCGCGCAGTTGCGCAAGGGCGTAGCGCACCAGGTAAGTGCGGTGGCCTTCGATCTCGGCGAAACGCGGATCGGCGGTGGGCGCTCGCGACATGCGCGAACGATACCACCGCCGGGGCGGGCGGTGCGCGCCCTGCGGGCTCAGCCGCTCGACTTCATGAGCTCCTGGAGGAATTTCTCCAACTGCACCTTGTCGAGCATCCCCTTCTTGCGCGTGTCGTGCTTGTCGAACATCTTCTCGACCATCTTCATGGCCTCGGCCTTGCTCACCATGCCGTCCTTGTTGCTGTCGCACATCGTCTGGAAGTGGTTCGCGTCGATGGCGTCGCCTGCGACGGCCGCCGGGGCGGCCATCACGGCGGCGGCCGACAGGGCGGCGATCGCCAGTGTGCTGCTGAAGTTGCGCATGTCACGGCTCCTATGATCGGGTTGGATGGGGAAGCGCCCATCTGTCGCCTTTCGCCGGGGCGCCTTACAGGCTAAAATTCCGGTCCGAGAACCGCAGGGGATCCCCCGTGAGCGGCAAGCACCTCACCTATCGCGAAGCGGGCGTCGACATCGAGGCCGGCGAAGCGCTCGTCGAGCGCATCAAGCCGATGGCCGCGCGGACCATGCGGCCGGAAGTGCTCGGCGGGATCGGCGGCTTCGGCGCGCTCTTCGAGGTCTCCAGGAAGTACAAGCAACCGGTGATGGTGTCCGGCACCGACGGCGTCGGCACCAAGCTCAAGCTCGCCTTCCGGATGAAGAAGCACGACACCATCGGCATCGACCTGGTCGCGATGAGCGTGAACGACATCCAGGGCTCCGGCGCCGAGCCCGCCTTCTTCCTCGACTACTTCGCGTGCGGCAAGCTCGACGTCGGAGTGGCCGCCGACGTGGTGAAGGGTGTCGCCGAGGGCTGCCACCAGGCCGGTTGCGCGCTGATCGGTGGCGAGACCGCCGAGATGCCCGGCATGTACGACCCGAACGAGTACGACCTGGCAGGCTTCGCGGTGGGCCTGGTCGAGAAGTCGAACATCATCGACGGCACGCGGATCGCCGCGGGCGACGCGGTGATCGGCCTCGCCTCCAGCGGCTGCCACTCCAACGGCTACACGCTGGTGCGCACCGTGGTCGCGAAAAGCTCCTCGGATCTGTTCGAGCCGCTGGAAGGCGACAGCGGGCCCACGCTGGGCGAGGCGCTCATCGAGCCCACGCGCATCTACGTGAAGCCGGTGCTGTCCACGCTCGCCAAGGTCGACGTGAAGGGGCTCGCGCACATCACCGGCGGGGGCCTCACCGAAAACATTCCGCGCGTGCTCCCCGAAGGCGTGGCCGCGAGGCTGGATTCCTCGCGCTGGACGCGCCCGGCGATCTTCGGCTGGCTGCAGAAGACGGGCAACATCGAGACCGCCGAGATGCACCGCACCTTCAATTGCGGCATCGGCATGGCGATGATCGTTCCCCAGTCGGAAGCCAAGGCCGCGCTCGACTCGCTCGCGAGCCACGGCGTGGAGGCGTTCGAGATCGGATCCATCGTCGCGCGAGGAGCGGGCGCGCCCCAGACGGTCGTCACGTGACCGTGATGTCCCCGAGCCTCTCCCCGGTCCTCGCCCAGGGGAGAGGGCGAGCTTGAAATCGGGGGTCATCCTGATCTCCGGCCGCGGCAGCAACATGCGCTCGATCGTGGAAGCGCGGACCGGATTGGAAGTGAAGGCCGTGATCTCGAATCGTCCCGACGCCAAGGGCCTGGAATGGGCGCGCTCCCAAGGCATCCCGGCGATCCCGCTCGACCACAAGGCGCATGCCACGCGCGAGGCTTTCGACGAAAGCCTCGCCGCCGAGATCGACCGCGCGGGGCCCGACCTTGTCCTCCTGGCCGGCTTCATGCGCATCCTCTCGCCCGCGTTCATCGCGCGGTTCCCGCGCCGCATCCTCAACATCCATCCGTCGCTGCTGCCGGCGTTTCCCGGCCTGCACACCCACCGCCGCGCGCTCGAGGCCGGCGTGAAGCTGCACGGCTGCACGGTGCACGTGGTGACGCCGGAGCTCGACAACGGGCCGATCGTGGTCCAGGCCGCCGTGCCCGTGATGCCCGCGGACACGGAGGAGGCGCTGGCCGGACGCGTGCTGGCCGCCGAGCACCGCATCTATCCGCAGGCGGTGCGCTGGTTCGTCGAGGATCGCGTGGAATTCGGGGCGGGCGATGTCGTCCGCGTGCGCGGATCGGGCGTTGCTGGAGATACCATCACCGCCCCGCGGGACCCGCAATGAGAAGCCTGGCCCTCCTGCTCGCCGCTTTCCTGCCCGCCGTCGCGGCCGCGATCCCGGCCCGCATCACGGCCGAGTACGAGCTGGTGAACAACGGGCTCACCATCGGGCGCGTGCAGGAGTCGTTCGTGCGCAACGGGGAAAGCTACGAGATCAACAGCGTTTCGCGCTCGGAGGGAATGCTCAAGCTCCTGTACGACGAGACCATCTCGCTCAAGAGCAGCGGCAAGGTGATCGACGGGGGGCTTCGTCCCCTGCAGTTCGAGGAGCGCCGCACGAAGGAGCCCAAGCGCGACGTGAGCGCGACCTTCGACTGGGAGCGGGGCATCATGCAGTCGCGCTACCGGGGCGAAGTCACGCGGCACAAGCTGCTCCCGGACACGCAGGACCGCCTCTCCATGATGTACCAGTTCATGCACGTGAAGCCCCACAAGGGGAACATGACGCTCGCCATGTCCAACGGGCGCAAGGTCGAGCTCTACACGTATCGCATGGTCGACGAGGTGAAGGTCGGCACCCCCGCGGGCGAGTACGAGACGGTCCACTTCGAGCGCGTCACCTCGGAGCCCAACGACCGCCACGTCGAGGTCTGGCTCGCCAAGGCGGAGCACTTCTTCCCCGTGCGCGTGGTCTTCGACGACCCGCGCGGCTTCCGCGTCGAGCAGCGGCTGGTCACCCTGAGGACCGAGTGAGCGAGCGCGCCCGCGCCCTTCGCGTGCCGCTGCTCGCGCTCGCGGCCTCGGCCGCGCTCCACGCCGCCGTCGTCGCAGGGCTTCCCGATGCCGTCGTGCGCCTGGAACCGGAATCGCGTCCCCCCTACGCCGTGACGCTGCTGGCCGCTCCCCCAGCCGTCGCTGCAC
>CAMPHL010000256.1 GCA_946885905.1 uncultured Pseudomonadota bacterium
GCGCATGCGCGGTGCCGTGCGTGCGCACCCAGTTGCCGCCCACCTCTTCGAAGGGCGCCGCGTCGATGGTGCCCACGATCTCGCGCCAGAGGTCCGCCTCCACGCCGGCGCGGCGCGCCGCCAGCATGCACTCCACCAGCAACGCCTCCACGCCCTTGGAGAAGACGCTGCGCAGCATCTTGAAGCTCGAGGCTCGCCCGATCTCGGTTCCGTAGTCCTTGAAGTTGAGCCCGAGCGCGTTGAGGGTCGTGGCGACGTGGCCCGCGCGCGTGCCGCAGACCAGCACCTGCGAGCGTGCGCCCGCCACGTTCACCAGCGGCAGGATGGCGCCCTCGACGAAATCGGCGCCCGAAGGAGTGACCGCCGCGGCGACCTCGCGCTTGAGCGCGGGCGACGTGGCGTTCAGGTCCACGAAGGCCTGGCCGCGGCGCAGCAGCGGCGCGCACGAACGGGCCGCGGCGAGCGCCACGTCCGTAGTGACCGTCGACAGGACGATCTCGGCCCGTTGCGTGAGCTCCGCCAGCGGCACGAACTCGGGCCCCGTCCCGCGCACGCGCCGCTCGAGTGTCGCGCGCCCCCCATCGCGATCCAGCAATACGTCGTAGGCGAGCACGCGCGCCCCGCCGTTCGCGAGGGCTGCGGCGAAGCGCGACGCCACTTCGCCGAAGCCTACGAATCCGATCACAGCCAAGAAAACCTCCGGTCGCCTGGCTACTGGACGGGGATCTTCGCCGCCTTGAAGACGGTCTTGTACGTCTCGAGATCCGTCTTGAGCACGCCGCCGAGCTCGGAAGCGCCCAGCGGGTACGCCTCGAGCCCCTGCTTTTCGAGCGCGGACTTGAGCTCCGGGGAGCGCGCCACGGCGAGCAGCTCCGTTTCGAGCTTCTTGATCACCGCGGGCGGCGTGCCCTTGGGCGCGAAGAAGCCCAGCCACAACGCCATGTCGTAGCCCGGATAACCGGATTCCGCGACGGTGGGAACGTCGGGCGCCGACCCGGAACGCTTGGCCGTGCTGATGGCGAGCGCGCGCAGCTTGCCGGCGCCGACCTGTGTGAGCAGCGGCGGCAGCCCGCCGAAGAGGATCTCGACCTGGTTGCCGAGCACGGCGGTGGTCGCCGGCGCGTTTCCCTTGAAGGGGACGTGGACCATGTCGAGCCCCGCATTCAGCGCGAAGGTCGCCATCACCAGGTGTGTCGTCGTCGCCTGCCCGGCCGAGCCGTAGTTGAACTTGCCCGGGTTGGCCTTCACGTGCGTCACGAACTCCTTGAGGTCCTTGGCCGGGAAGCTGGGATGCACCACGAGCATGTACGGCGCCAGCCCCACCATCGCGATCGGCTCGAAGTCGCGGATGGGGTCGTACGCGAGCTTGGAGTACGCCGCGCTCGCGATCGCGTGCGTGGTCGTCGTGCCCATCGTGAGCGTGTAGCCGTCGGGTGCGGCGTGTGCCGCCTCGGCCGTGCCGATCGTGCCGCTGGCGCCGGCCTTGTTCTCGACCACGACCTGCTGGCCGATGCGCTCGGAGAGCTTCTGCGCCACCACGCGCGCAACCGTATCCGTGTTCCCGCCGGGCTCGAAGCCGACGATCAGCTTGACGGGCTTCGTCGGATAGCCTTGGGCCTGCGCCGCCAGCGCGGCGAAAGAGACGAATACGGCCAACAATCTGCGCAGCAGCATGAGGTCCCCTTTACGTTATATAGGAGCCTCGCAGGGGAGCATGCCGCCGTTTCAGTGTCAACGGGCGCGGATTTCAGGCGCCTCTTACGAGGTCCAGCACCTTGCCGGCGTCGAGAGACCGCGCCTTCTGCTCGATCGCGGGAAGGTATTGGCCGCGCAGGGCCTGCGCCTCGGCCACGCCCGACTGGAAGGCCTCGCGCAGCATCGCCGTGGACAATGTCCGCCCACCCGCGTAGTAGCGCCGCGCGACTTGACCCAGCGCATAAGTGCTCGCGAAGCTCATGCCCGAGCTCACGGCCTGCTTGCCCAATCCCCCGAGGATGCCGCCTCCGATGCTGCGGAGCACTCCGCCCAGGAGCTTGCGTCCGGCCTGCTCCAGGTATTGCGAGGTGAGGCCTACGCCGGCGGTCGCGAGGAAGTCCTTCACGTGGCCGCTGTCCAGCTCGTAGCCGTAGGCCTTCCCGATGCCGTACACCAGCCGCATCTGCAGCGGAATGATCGCCATCGTCGAGAGCGTTTCAGGCAGGAGCTCCAGCGCGCCGTTGAGAATCGCCGCGTTGAGGATCGTGCGGTCGAGCTCGGCCTCGTCGACGACCTTGCGGCTGCCGACACTTACCGGTGCGGCTGCGGCGATGGGTGCGGCCGCGATCGCATCGGCCATGCGCTCGAACTCGCGCCCCGCCTCGGCCGGCATCTTCCAGGCGGCGCGCAACGATTCGAGGAAGCGGCGCTCGGCATCCGACATGGCGCCGTCGGCATCGCAGACGCAAACGGCCATCTCATAAGCGAGGTGCTGCGCCTCGGTGGTTTTCAGCTCGGCCAGGACCGCGGGCAGGTCGACGCGCTTCATCAACACGTCCTGGTAGAGCGTCGGCAGGTGCAGCGCGTCGCTGGCGAGGCCCTCGGCGATGCGGCGCACCTCCTCGCGCTCGCGTGCGTGCTTCTCGCCGTCGGCGAAGGCGGCCATGAGGGAGAGGGTGAGGATGGCTCGCTTCTCTGGATCGGTCATCTCGATGTAGTCGGGCGGCGCAGGGCGAGGGGCGCGCGCGTCGTCGATTGCGGCCTCAGTTCACCCTGCAGAAGGAAAGTTGCAATGAGGAATCCTTACGAGATACGAATCCCTGCCGGCTTGACCGCTCGCACGAAGGCGCTCACGAACCTGCCACCGACCTGCTGCGCGATGGCGTCGGCGTCGATGCCCTCCTCGATGAGGAAAGCGCGGGCATCGTCCGTGTCGTAGGTGCGCGTCACTTCCAGGTCGATGCCGTCGAAGCCCGCCGCGGCCAGCTTCGCCCGGTACTCGGACTCTTCGAGCGCGCCCGCTATGCATCCCACCCATAGCTCCATGCTGCGCCGCACGGCCTGCGGCACCTCGCCCCGGACGACAACGTCCGAGACCGCGAAGCGCCCGCCGGGCTTCAGGACCCGGAAAGCCTCACGCAGCACACGGTCCTTGTCACCCGAAAGATTGATGACGCAGTTCGAGATGATCACGTCCACCGAGTCGTCCGGGAGCGGGATGTCCTCGATCTCGCCCTTGAGGAAGTGCACGTTCGCAAGCCCGCTCTTGCGCTTGTTCTGCTCGGCCAGCGCGAGCATCTCGTCGGTCATGTCGAGCCCGAACGCCTTGCCCATGGGGCCGACGCGCCGAGCGGACAGCAGCACGTCGATGCCGCCGCCGGAGCCGAGGTCCAGGACCGTCTCGCCCGGCCTGAGCTCGGCGAGCGCAGTGGGATTACCGCACCCCAGCGAGGCCTTCAGGGCATCGCCGGGAATCGCGCCGACCTCATCGCCTGCGTAGAGGTTGGAGGTGATGGGGTCGCATCCGCCCGCCCTCGCCTCCCGTGCCTCGCGCGTGCCGCAGCAACTCGCGCTACCGGATTTCACCCGCCTGGCGGCCTCTCCATATCGCTGCTTCACCACTTCCTTGATCCCGGTGGAACCACCACAGCACCCCGGTTGCTCCTTCGCTTCCGATTTCATGACGACTCCTTGCTCCTGGGCTTGGTCGATCGCGGAGCGCAAACGGCCCCGCACTCCGCGCCGTCGTTGACGCAGCACTTCTCGGTGAGGAAACCGATGAGCGCATTCATGCGGTCATAGCTCGCCGCATAGAAGATGAACCGGCCGTCCTGGCGCGCGCGGATGAGCCCGGCCTGCGCCAGCTCCTTCAGGTGGAACGACAGGGTCGCCGGCGCGATCTTCAGGGGCGCGCCGATCTCGCTCACCGACAGCCCGGTGGGGCCCGCCTGGACGAGCGACCGGTAAATGGCCAGCCGCGAGTCATGGGCGAGGGCCGCGAGAGAAGAGACGGCGTTCATCGGTTTCATGGTTCGACATTACGAGAATCGTCGAATTATCGTCAAGCCCGATATGGCCAAGGGCTGATGCACGTCAAAAGGGGCGGCGTGCTACCTCGCGTGAGATAATTTTCCCCGCCGCGCCCCGGTAGCTCAGTGGATAGAGCAGCCCCCTCCTAAGGGGCAGGTCGCACGTTCGATTCGTGTTCGGGGCGCCAGTCTCAAAGCGCCCGCATGTCGAGGTCGCTCCAGGAGTCAATCGTGAATCAACGTCTTACTCTAGCCGCCCTCGGAATCGCGGCTTCATTCGCAATGAACGCCAACGCGCAGGTCAACCTCGGCGACATCATTGTCCAGCCGGCAACTCCCCGCGTAAATGACACGGTGCGCATCGTCACAGCACCCTCGTCGTCGACTTGCAACTCGTTCAACATCGATACAAGCGCCCTCACGATGGTGATGTCGAACAATAGAATTACCGTGACGATTCCGGAGCAGGACGGCGCCTGCGGAACTCCGCCGCCACTCAATACAGTCCACGTCTCGCTGGGACAGTTTCCTCCGGGGGACTATGAAGTGGAGGTGGTGCGGATGCTGGAGGACCAGGGCGGGCGCCTGGTTTCGGTCGGAACGAGGAGTTTCACTGTTCAGCCGAGAGGGCAGTCGGCCCCCCTGACCAACGCCACCGACATCTGGTGGGATCCGAACGAGTCGGGATGGGG
>CAMPHL010000257.1 GCA_946885905.1 uncultured Pseudomonadota bacterium
GGAGGGCCACGCCGCGTCCTCATCATCGAGGACAACGCCGACGTGCGCGAGGCCCTGCGCACCCTGCTGGAACACGCCGGCCACGTCGTCGATGAAGCGCAAGACGGCCAGGAGGGCGTCGAGGCGGCGCTGCGCATGAGGCCGGACGTGGTGCTGATCGACATCGGCCTTCCGCGCCTCGATGGTTACCAGGTCGCGCAGGAGCTGCGCGCGCGGCGCGACGCGCTCGGGGCGCACGTGCGGCTGGTCGCGGTGACCGGCTATGGCCAGCCCGAGGACCGCCGGCGCGCGCGCGAGGCCGGGTTCGACGAGCACCTGGTCAAGCCCGTGGACCCGGCCGCGCTGCAGCAGGCGGTCGGCCAGGCCGTGGAGCTCGCCAGCCAGCGCCGCTAAAGCGCGTCGAGCGCAGCCCGGTACGCCGGCGCCGCCTGCTCGGGCTTGTCCACCGTGGTGCGCAGGTCGCGTACCAGCCCGTCCTTCAGGCCATAGACCCATCCGTGCACCGCGAGCTTCTGCCCGCCCGCCCACGCATCGCGCACGATCGTGGTCTGGCAGACGTTGGCCACCTGCTCGATCACGTTGAGCTCGCACAGCCGGTCGATGCGCTGCGCCATGTCGGCCACCATCGCGACGTGGGCGTCGTGTTTCGCCGAGACGTCCTGCACGTGCCGCAGCCAGTTGTCCGCGAGGCCCACGCGCTGGTTCTGCATCGCCACCGAAACGCCGCTGCAGCCATAGTGGCCGCAGACGATGACGTGCTCGACCTTGAGCACCGCGACCGCGAACTGCATCACCGAAAGGCAGTTCAGGTCGCTGTGCACCACCACGTTGGCGACGTTGCGGTGCACGAAGAGCTCCCCGGGCTGCAGCCCCACGATCTCGTTGGCCGGCACGCGGCTGTCCGCGCAGCCGATCCACAGGTAGCGCGGCCGCTGCTGCCGGGAAAGCTTCTGGAAGAAGTCCGGGTCGTTGCGCCGGATGCGCTCGGACCAGGCGCGGTTGTTTTCGAAGAGCTGCTGGAGCGGATGCATGGGGCGTCGATTCTACCGCCCCACGCGATCACAGCCGCCTCAGCAGCCTCCCGGGAAGGTCGTGGTCACGGCCGGGCCCAGCGAGCCATCGGGCTTCTCCGGCCGGTACTCGATGGTCATCCTGGCGAAGTTGAGCGAGAACTGGTCCACGGGCAGCGCCGCGTTGGATCCACCCGACTGGTACGACGACACCAGCACGTTCTCGAGGGTGACCTTGAAGTATTCCTGCTGTCCCTTGCCCGCCTTGCGCGCGGTGAGCACCGCCGACTTGAAGGCCATGCCCGACACGGCATTGGCCATGAGCAGGGGGGAGGCCTTGTCCACCGGCTTGCTGAAATTGAAGGCGCTCACGCACGCACGCCCCGCGCGATTGCCCCCGGGCGAAGTCGTGGAAGAGGCGCCCCACGACCACGATTCGATGTCGATCTCGCTCTTGTGGCGATCGTCCATCGATTCGCCTTCGACGCCGTCGATCTTGAGGAAGTAGTCCACTGCGGCCGCGTGGGCGAGTGCGGGCAGCGCGAACAAGGCCGCCACGACGGCGGCTCGGAGTGTTTTCCTGGACATGGCCACGCTCTCCAAAGGAGAATTTCCTGGAAGGCGCCCGTCCGGCCTCGTCGAACCGGGCCGTTGCGGGCGATGGTTTGCGTGCGCCAGTGCTGCGCAGTATAGCGAGCCACGCGCGCTGCCTCTCCACGGAAGATTCGGCAGAGGACGCGCGGCGGATTCCGCCATCCGCGAGGCGTAGGAGCGCACCTACAGACGAGCCGGCGCAACCTTCGCAAGATTTGGCGTTGCGCGTCGCGGGAGAAGGCCCTGAAGCAGGATTGGCTCGAGGCGCTCGATGCCTGCGCGACCATCGAGGAGGTGATCGAGGTCGTCGAAGACTTCAGCGCCAGCCGCTCGGACGTCTACTGGAGCGGCGTGCCCGAGGCGCTCCGGCGCCCTCGAATCGCGACCGACGCCCAACTCGAGCAATGGCATCACGCGCTGGTGCAGGCGATCTCGAAGATGCCCTCGCCGGGCTCGCCCATGCAGGAGCTCGCGGTGCTGTCGCTGCGCGCCGCGGTGCGCATGCACCAGATCCGTCTGGGGAAAGAGCGCCCGCAATCCTCGAACGACGGCGGCCTGCAGGCCGCGCGGGTAACGACCAGGCTCGTGAAGCTGCGCCGCTAGTGCCTGGAGCGCGTGCGCAGGATGCGCGCCTCGATGCGATCGATGTCGCGCAGGATCGCCTCCCTCTCGGCGGGCGTTGCCGGGATCTCTTCGATGCTTTCGCGGCACGCATGGAACGCGCGTTCGAGGAACACGCAGATGTTCGGCAGCGACTCGGGCCGCGCAAGGCCGTGCCTGAGCAGCGAATCGCCCAGCTCGACCTGCCGGCGCAGCTGCTCGAGTCGCATGTCCACCGAGCGGCGCACCAGCTCCGCCACGGGCTTGCCGAGCGCCATGAGCAGGTCGGCGGGCTCGACGGGTTTCAGCAGGAAATCGTCGAAGCCCGACACCTTCGCTTCGGCGCGCGCGGTGTCTTCCGCGCAGCCGGTATAGGCCACCAGCCTGATGGCGGGACCGTATCGCGCGCGCAGCTCGCGCGCCACTTCATAGCCGGTCAGGCAGGGCAAGGCGAGGTCGAGCACCGCGCCGTCGGGCTTCCATGAATCGGCGAGCTTGAGAGCCGTACGGCCGTCATAGACCGCGCGCGCCTCGATCCCCTGCGTCCCCAGCAGTTCCGCGACGGTGTCCGCCGAATCCCGCACGTCGTCGGCCACGAGAACTCGTGTTGCCGTTGCGCGCATCGGTCCTCCCCCCGAATCCTGGAATCCATCATACGCCTTCGAATACCGCGAAGCCCGCCTTGCCCGAATACCAATTCCGGCGCCGGATCTTCGCGTGCTGTCATCCGGTCCATCCGCAAACGGAGGTTCGACATGGCACGCAAGATCCTGATATTCGGCGCTTCCTACGGCGCCCTGCTCGGCGCGAAGCTCGCCCTGGCCGGCCACGGCGTGACGCTGGTGTGCACCGCGCGCACCGCCGGCCTCATCAACGCGGAAGGCATCGTCGTGCGCATGCCCGTCAAGGGGCGCGAGGCGCTGGTGGAGGTGCGCTCGCAGCGCATGCGCGGCGGCGTTTCGGCGAGCACCCCCGAAGGCGTCGACCCGGCCTCGTTCGACCTGGTCGTCCTCGCCATGCAGGAGCCACAGTACCGCCTGGCCGGCGTGCGCGAGCTGCTCCAGGCGACGGCGCACGCGCGGGTGCCCTGCCTTTCGCTCATGAACATGCCGCCGCCCCCGTACCTGGCGCGCATCCCCGGGATCGATGCCTCCATCCTCGCCGACAGCTACACCGATCCCGCCGCCTGGGATGCGTTCGAACCCGGCCTGGTCACGCTTTGCAGTCCGGATCCCCAGGCGTTCCGCCCGCCGGAGGAGGCCGGCAACGTCCTGCAGGTGCGGCTGCCCAGCAACTTCAAGGCCGCGCGCTTCGCTTCGGATGAACACACGGCGATGCTGCGCGAGCTGGCCGACGGGATCGAAGCGTCGCGCTACGAGGTGGACGGTGAGGCCATCGACCTTCCGGTCAAGCTCAAGGTGCACGAGTCGCTCTTCGTGCCCCTCGCCAAGTGGGCGATGCTCCTCGCGGGCAATTACCGCTGCCTCCAGGGCGATGGCATCCGCAGCATCTCGGAGGCGGTGCACGGGGACATCGAAGCCTCGCAGGGCGTCTACGACTGGGTGGTGGACCTCTGCGTCGAGATGGGCGCGGGGCGCGACGACATGGTGCCGTTCGACAAATACGCCCAGGCGGCGCGCTCGCTGCAGAGCCCCTCGTCCGCGGCGCGCGCCCTTTCGGCCGGCGTGCCGCACATCGAAAGGGTCGACCGGCTGGTGCAGACGCTCGCGGCCCGGCATGGCCGGCGCCACGACTCGGTGGACCAGACCGTCTCGCGCGTGGACGACTGGCTCGTTCGCAACCGCCTGAAGGGTTGATTCAGCCGCGCGCGAGCTGGCCCAGGCAGTCGTAGGCCGCGTACTTGTACGCCTCCGCGAGGCTGGGATAGTTGAAGACCATGTCGATGAAGGCGTCCACGGTGCCGCCGAAGTGCACCACCGCCTGGCCGATGTGCACCAGCTCCGTGGCGCGCTCGCCGATCACGTGCACGCCGATCAGCTTGCGCGTGCCGCGTTCGACCACGAGCTTCAGCAACCCCTCCGTGTCGCCCGCGATCTTGCCGCGCGCGTTCTGCGCGTAGTGCGCGCGGCCGACCGCGTAGGCGATGCCTTCGGCCTGGCAGCTTTCCTCGGTCTCGCCGACGGCGCTCACTTCCGGGATCGTGTAGATGCCGTAGGGCAGCAGGTCCGCCACCGAGCGCTTGTAGCCGAAGCCGAAGGCGTGGCAGACCGCGACGCGCCCCTGTTCCATCGAGGTCGCCGCGAGCGCAGGGAACCCGATCACATCGCCCGCGGCGAAGATTCCGGGCGCGCTGGTGCGATAGGCCGGGTCCACGGCGATGTAGCCGCGCTTGTCCGGAACGACGCCGACCGCCTCGAGGTTGAGCTCGTGCGTGTTGCCTTCGCGCCCGGCGGCGGCAAGCAGCTGGTCGGCGGCGAGCCGGCTTGCGTCGTCGACGGGGACCGCGACCGCGTCCTTCGCCCTGTCCACC
>CAMPHL010000258.1 GCA_946885905.1 uncultured Pseudomonadota bacterium
GCTCCAGGTTTCCAGCCAGGCCGCCGGCCCCGCGGAGGCCACCACCCCCTCGGTCGCGTTGCCCGCTTCCTTCAGGCGCAGGCCTTCCTCGACGGCGATCTCGTCGAAGGGGTTCATGGACATCTTGACGTTGGCGAGCTCGACGCCGCTCTGGTCGGACTTCACGCGCACCTTCACGTTGAAGTCGACCACGCGCTTCACCGGAACCAGGATCTTCATCAGCGGGAATGGGGATTCAAACGAGTGTTTGAATTATAGCCCAGGCGTTCAAAGGTCCATCGCGCGCTGGCGCAGGACGTATTTCTGGATCTTGCCCGTCGAGGTCTTCGGCAGCTCGCCGAAAACGACCGTCTTCGGCACCTTGAAGCCGGCGAGATGCTCGCGGCACCAGGCAAGGACATCGTCGGGCGCCAGCTCCGCTCCCGGTTTCGCGAGCACGAAGGCGCACGGCGTCTCGCCCCACTTCACATCCGGGCGGGCGACGACAGCGGCCTCCATCACCTGGGGATGGCGGTACAGGCATTCCTCGACCTCGAGCGACGAGATGTTCTCGCCGCCCGAGATGATGATGTCCTTCGAGCGGTCCTTGACCTCGATGTAGCCGTCCGGATGCCACACAGCCAGGTCCCCGGTATGGAACCACCCGCCCGCGAACGCCTCGCTCGTCGCCTTCGGATTGCTCAGGTAGCCCTTCATGATGGTGTTGCCGCGCAGCATGACCTCGCCCATCGTCTCGCCGTCGCGCGGCACGGGCGCTAGCGTGGCCGGATCCGCAACCTGCAGGTCCGCGAGCGTCGGATAGCGCACGCCCTGGCGTGCCATCTTGCGCGCGCGCTCGTCGAGCGGCAGCCCGCTCCACTCCTCCTGCCAGGCGCAAAGCGTCGCCGGACCGTAGCTTTCGGTGAGGCCGTACAGGTGGGTCACGTTGAAGCCCATCTTCTCCATCGCCTCGATGACGGCCGATGGCGGTGCCGCGCCGCCCGTGGCGACCTCCACGCGGTGACCGAAGCGTTGCTTCACCGTTTCGGGCGCGTGCACCAGCATGTTGAGCACGATCGGCGCGCCGCACAGGTGCGTCACGCGATGGCGCGCGATCGCGGGGAAGATGAGCGCCGGATCGACCTTGCGCAGGCACACATGCGTGCCCCCGACGGCCGTCACGGCCCACGTGTAGGTCCAGCCGTTGCAATGGAACATCGGCAACGTCCAGAGGTATACCGACCGCGGCGAAAGCCCGAAGGCGAGCGCGTTGCCCAACGCGTTGAGGTAGGCGCCGCGATGGTGGTAGACGACGCCCTTGGGGTTGCCCGTGGTGCCCGACGTGTAGAGCAGCGCCGCGGCATCCCACTCGTCGCGCGGGCCCGGCAGTGCGTAAGCGGGATCGCCCTGCGCGATCCAGGATTCGTAGTCGATCGATCCGAGCCGCTCGCCGCCCGCGGCGAGCGGGTCGTCGATGTCGACCACGAAGATGTCGCGCCCGGCCTGCGCGAGCGCTTTCGCGATGACCGGCGAGAGCTCCCGGTCGGTGATCAGCACCTTCGCGCCGCCGTGCTGCAGGCAGAACGCGATCGTGGCCGCGTCGAGGCGATAGTTGAGCGCATTCAGCATCGCGCCGATGCCGGGCACCGCATAGTGCGCCTCGAGCAGCGCCGGCACGTTGGGCGCCATGATCGCCACGGTGTCGCCGTGCCCGATCCCGCGTGAGGCCAGTACCGAAGCGAGGCGCCGCACACGCGCGCCGAATTCCGCATACGTGTAGGTCCGATCGCCGTGGAGGACGGCGGGCTTGGCGGGATAGATCGACGCGGCGCGCAGCAGGAAGTCGACCGGCGTGAGCGGCACGTAGTTGGCCGCGTTGCGGCCGAGCTCCCCGGAACCGGGGACCGAAGGTTCTTCCATGCCCGAAAGATTAACCCGTCGCGCGGGACGGGTCAGCCCGAGCCGATCCTCGCCAGCGCATCGCGGATCGAATCCGCATCGCCGGGCCGCACGAGCCGCGTGACCTCGGCGCCGTCGCGCAGGAAAACCAGCGTGGGCCAGAGCTTCACGCCGAAGGAGCGCCCCAGGCGCTTGCCGCTCGCATCGGCGACCTTGATGTGGCGCACGCCCGGATGCTCTTCGAATGCCGCGGCGATCAGGGGCTGCGCGCGCGCGCAATAGCCGCACCAGGCATTGCCGAACTCGAGCACCACGGCGCCGGCCATGCCCTCGACCTCTTCCCGGGAAGGCTCGGGCGCGCCGTATTCGGAAGCCATGCCCATGGCGGTTGGACCGCCGCAGGTCCTAGGAATTCTTGCGGCGCCGCTGCAGGAACGCCTCGAGCTCGCCGACGACGCCGCGGCGGAAGGCCAGCACGCACACCACGAAGATGAAGCCCTGCACGATCGTCACCCACGAGCCGAGCTCCGCGAGGTAGCTCTGCATGGCGATGATCACGAAGGCGCCGACCACCGGCCCGAAGATCGTGCCCATGCCGCCGAGCAGCGTCATCAGCACCACCTCGCCCGACATCGTCCAGTGGACGTCGGAGAGCGACGCCAGCTGGAAGACGATCGCCTTGGTGGCCCCGGCGAGCCCGGCGAGCGCCGCAGACAGCACGAAGGCCAGCAGCTTGTAGCGCTCGGTGCGGTAGCCGAGCGAGATCGCGCGCTGCTCGTTCTCGCGGATCGCCTTGAGCACCTGGCCGTAGGGCGAGTGGATGACGCGGTGGATGGTGAGGAAGCCGACGGCGAAGATGCCGAGCACCGTGAAGTACATCGCGTGGACGTTCGCCAGGTCCACCACGCCGAAGAGCCTGCCGCGCGGCACCGACTGGATGCCGTCCTCGCCGCCGGTGAA
The DNA here is from genome assembly GCA_946885905.1 of uncultured Pseudomonadota bacterium. The sequence continues at coordinate 2,839 of CAMPHL010000258.1, forward strand.
CGGCGCCTGCAGGCAGAAGAAGAACACCATCTGCGCCAGCGCCAGGGTGATCATCGCGAAGTAGATGCCCTGGCGGCGGATCGCGAGCAGCCCGGCGAGGAACCCGAGGGTGGCCGAGGCCGCCATGCCGGTGAGGATCGCGAATTCCGGCGGGAACCCCCAGACCTTGGCGGCATGCGCGGAGGCGTAGCCCGCCATGCCGAGGAACATGGCGTGGCCGAACGACAGCAGGCCGCCGAAGCCCAGCAGCAGGTTGAAGGCGCAGGCGAACAGCGCGAAGCACAGCGCCTTCATCAGGAACACCGGGTAGACCAGGAACGGAGCCACCAGGAAGATCGCGAACATCACCACCATGCCGGTGCGCTGGTAGCGCGCCTCCCAGGCGGGGTCGTGGGCGGCGGCGGGGGATTGCTGCTCGGCCATCTAGCGCGCTCCAAAGAGGCCCTGGGGCCGGAACATGAGGACGATGGCCATGATCACGAAGATCACCGTGTTCGAGGCCTCCGGATAGAAGTACTTGGTGAGGCCCTCGATGATGCCCAGGCCGAAGCCGGTCACGATCGAGCCCATGATCGAACCCATCCCGCCGATCACCACGACCGCGAACACCACGATGATGAGCGAGGAGCCCATCTGCGGGCTCACCTGGTAGATGGGCGCGGCCATCACGCCGGCGAGCGCGGCGAGCGCCACGCCGAAGCCGTAGGTGAGCGTGATCATGCGCGGCACGTTGATGCCGAAGGCCTGCACCAGCTGCGGATTCTCGGTGGCGGCGCGCAGGTAGGCCCCGAGCTTGGTGCGCTCGATCAGCAACCAGGTGGCGAGGCAGATCGCGAGCGAGGCCACGATCACCCAGCCGCGGTACACCGGCAGGTACATGAACCCCAGCGCGAAGCCGCCCGAGAGCGCCTGCGGCATCGCGTATGGCAGGCCCGCCGAGCCGTACTGGTGGTGGAACGCCCCCTCGATGATCAGCGCCAGGCCGAAGGTGAGCAGCAGCCCGTACAGGTGGTCGAGCTTGTAGAGCCGCGAGAGCATCAGGCGCTCGATCACGACCCCGACCGCGCCCACCACCAGCGGCACGATCGCCAGCGCCCACCAGTAGCCGAGGCCGGCCTTGTTGAGCAGGAAGTACGCCACGAACGCACCCATCATGTACTGGGCGCCGTGGGTGAAGTTGATGATGTTGAGCAGCCCGAAGATCACCGCGAGCCCGAGCGAAAGGAGGGCGTAGAACGAGCCGTTGATCAGGCCGATCAGCAGCTGGCCCGAGAGGGCCGGAAGGGATATGCCGAAGATCTCGGTCATCGCTCTACGCCCGGGACGTCACTTCACCAGCGGGCAGTTGCCCTCGTTCAGCGGCCGGAATGCCTCGTTCGCCGGGATGGTGGCGCGCAGCTTGTAGTAGTCGTACGGGCCCTTCGACTCCGACGGCTTCTTCACCTCGAACAGGTACGCCGGGTGCAGCTTGCGGCCGTCGGGGCGGATGGTGCCCTTGCCGAACAGCGGATCGTCGGTGGGCATCTCCTTCATCTTCGCCACTACCTTGGTGCCGTCGTCGCTCTTCAGCGCCTCGACCGCCTTCAGGTAGTGCAGCACGCCGGCGTAGACGCCGGCATGCACCATCGACGGGAACTTGTTGCCGTTGGCCGCGGCGAAGCGCTTCGCCCAGGCGCGGCTCTGGTCGTTCAGGTCCCAGTACCAGGTTTCGGTGAAGATCAGGCCCTGCGCCTTGTCCAGGCCCAGGCCGTGGACGTCGGTGAGGAACACCAGCAGGCCGGCGAGGTTCTGGCCACCGCGCACGATGCCGAACTCGCTCGCCTGCTTGATCGAGTTGACGGTGTCGCCGCCGGCG
>CAMPHL010000259.1 GCA_946885905.1 uncultured Pseudomonadota bacterium
GCTTCGCACCACGCGCGGCGCCCGATGGCCTGCTCGCGCGTGCCGAGGTGGAGGCGATGCTCGAGGAAGCGTTGTCGGTCGCGCGGCGCGCCCGCGGCCAGATCAGAAGGCCGCTCGGATCGGCGGCCGAAGTATCGGTCGCCGTCGTGGCAACCAACGGCGACATCCTCGGGCTGGCACGCACGTCCGACGCACCGATCTTCGGCATCGACGTCGCGGTGCAGAAGGCGCGCACCGCGATGTTCTTCTCGCATCCGGACGCGCCGAGCCAGCTGCGAGGCGCGCCGCCGGTCCAGTACCTCGATGGCTCGGAGCCCGTATCCATCGCGCGCTACGTGGCCCGCATGGCCGCGTTCGCCGGCACCGGCGCCCTCGGCGGCGACGTGGCCTGGAGCGCGCGCGCCATCGGCAACGTGCACCGGCCCTTCTTCCCCGACGGGATCGAGGGCACGCCCGAAGGACCTTTCTCCACGCCGATCGCGACCTGGAGCGCGTTCAACGTGGGCCTCCAGCTGGACCTGGTGAACAACCAGCTCGTGAGCGGCGTGCTGGGAGACCTCTCCGAAGGCTGCGCCGGGCGTTTCAAGTTCGGCACCACGAGTCCCCCGCTGATCCCCGAGCCGAATATCGCGCAGGTGCGCAACGGCCTGCAGATCTTCCCGGGCGGCGTGCCGATCTACCGTGGCGGCGTGCTCGCCGGCGCCATCGGCGTCTCGGGCGACGGGGTCGACCAGGACGACATGATCGCGTTCCTCGGCCTGCACCAGGCCGCCGCGCGCCTTGGAACGGGATTCGGCAACGCGCCGGTGGAGCGGCGCAGCGACCGCCTCTCGCCCCAGGGCACGCGGCTTCGCTATGTGCAGTGCCCGCAGGCGCCGTTCCTCGGCTCGGAGACCCAGGATGCCTGTGCGGGCAAGTAGGGTTGCCGCCATCGCGACTTTGCTCGTGGCGTCGTACGCGGCCGCGGAGGAGGCTGCGCCGCCTGCCCGCGATCCGGCGCGGGAGATCGAGCACCGCCGCCCCGGATCCAGCGAGCCGCAGCGCTACGTGCCACCGCCACCGGATCCTTCGAAAGTGCCGCCGCCGATGCCGGCCGCGCCGCGCGAGACGCTGCCCGTTCCCGACCGCTGGCGCATCATGCGCGGGTTGGGCCTGCGCCCGCCCTGGTTCGATCCGTACAACCAGAACCCGCTCAAGGGCGACCTGCCCGTCGTGCGCGACTGGTTCGTGAACCTGGGCGTGGTGTCGGACAGCCTCGCCGAGCTTCGCGCGCTGCCGACGCCTGTGGGCCCCCAATCAACGGAGCGGCCGGGCAGCCTCGACGTCTACGGACGGGGGCGCCAATCGACCCTGGCGCAGACGTTCATCGTGTCCATCGCGGCGATCAGGGGCGACACGACGTTCAAGCCTCCGGACTACGAGATCCGCGTGGTGCCCGTGTTCAATTTCAACCGCTCGGAAGTCGAGGAACTGCGCGCGCTGCGCGTGGATCCCCGGGCGGGGACCACGCGCAACGACAACCACGTGGCCCTGCAGGAAGCGATCGTGGACGTCCACCTGCGCAACGTCTCGCCGCGCTACGACTTCGATTCCATTCGCGGGGGCATCCAGCCCTTCACCTCCGATTTCCGCGGGTTCCTCTTCAACGACCTGCCCGCGGGCGTACGCCTCTTCGGCACGCGCGACAACAACCGCTGGCAGTACAACCTCGCGTGGTTCCGCCGCCTCGAGAAGGACACCAACTCGGGCCTGAACGACGTGACGTCCACGCCCCGGCGCGACGATGTCTTCGTCGCCAACGCCTATCGTCAGGATTGGCCGCTGCTGGGGTTCACCTCGCAGGGCATCGTCGCGGTGAACGTGAATCGCGAGGGCGACCGCGAGCTCGACGACGCCAAGGGGTTCCTCGTGCGGCCCGCGGTGCAGGGCGATGCGCGCGGGCACGACTATACGGTGGCCTACTTCGGCTACAACGGCGACGGCCACATCGGCCGGTGGAATTTGACCGCGTCGGCGTACGCGGCCGTGGGCCGCGATGACCGTCATCCCGTGCCGCGGCGCGAGCAGTCGATCGTGGCCGGCTTCGCCGCCGCCGAGCTCTCGCGCGATTTCAGCTGGGTGCGCATGCGCCTGAACGCCCTGTTGCAGTCGGGCGACTCGGATCCATTCGATGGGCGCGCGACGGGCTTCGATGCCATCCTCGAGAACCCGCAGTTCGCGGGCGCCGACACCAGCTTCTGGGTACGGCAAGCCGTGCCGCTCGTAGGCGGCGGGGGCGTGGCGCTTTCCGGCCGCAACGGCGTGCTGGCGAGCCTGCGCTCGTCCAAGGACCAGGGACAGTCGAATTTCGTGAACCCGGGATTGCTCCTGGTCGGCGCCGGCGTCGACGTCGACGTCGCGCCGCAGGTAAGGATCGTGGGCAACCTTTCGTACCTGCGCTTCGCCGCGACCGAGGTGCTCGGCATTCTCCGCAACCAGGCGCCGCCGGCGAAGGACATCGGCGTCGACATCTCCGGCGCATTGCAATGGCGGCCCTTCATGAGCCAGAACCTCGTGCTCAACGCGTCAGCCGCCGCGCTCGTGCCCGGCAAGGGGTTGAAGCAGCTCTACGACCAGGACAAGCCGGGCGTCCTGTACTCCGTGTTGGTGAATTTGCTGGCGACTTTCTAAAGCAGGTCGATGCGGGAATCAGGGGAATCAGGGGAATCAGGGAAAAGATGAGAGTGACCAAGGCTGCGTTCATCGGCACGACGCTCGCGGGCGCCGTGATGCTTCTCGCCATTCATTTCCCTGCTTCCCCTGCTTCCCCTGATTCCCGCAACGACCCGCTTTACCCGCCGGCACCGGCGCAGCAGACCGTCGCGCAAGCGCAAGCGAAGAGCGAAGGCTGCAAGAGCTGCCACACGGCCACCGACCGCGCGACCATGCACCAGAATCCCGGCGTGGTGCTCGGCTGCGCCGACTGCCACGGCGGCGACGCGAAGGTCGCGCGCCCCGAGAATGCGAAGCGCGGGGATGCTGCCTATCTCGCGACGCTGCGGCGCGCCCACGTGCTGCCGCGCGACGAGCGCGCCTGGAACTGGCCCTCGAGCGCTACGCCCGAGCGCACGTACACGCTGCTCAACCGCGAGAGCCCCGAGTTCGTGCGCTTCATGAACCCCGGCGACCTGCGCGTCGCGCGCGAAGCATGCGGCGCATGCCACCTGCCGGTGATCCAGGCAGCCGAGCGCAGCCTCATGGCCACCTCCGCCATGTTCTGGGGCGCGGCCGCGTACAACAACGGCATCCTGCCCTACAAGCATTCCATCCTCGGCGAGGCGTACACGCGCGAAGGGCAGGGGGCCACGCTGAAGGCCCCGGTGGCGCCGGATCCCTTCATGGCGTCGAAGGGGATCCTTCCATCGCTCACGGCATTGCCCGCGTGGGAGACGGTCCCGCCGGCCGACGTCTTCCGCGTCTTCGAGCGCGGTGGCCGCGTCATCGGCACGCAGTTTCCCGAGATCGGGTTGCCCAACCTCGCGGGCCAGGTGCAGAAGCTCGACGAGCCGGGCCGGCCCGACATCCGGCAATCGAATCGCGGACCCGGCACCGGCAACCGCATCGCCGTGCCGCTCATCAACGTCGCCAAGACGCGGCTGAACGATCCGCACCTGTGGTTCGCGGGCACCAACGACCAGCCGGGCGATTACCGCGCCGCCGGCTGCAGCGCCTGCCACGTGCCGTACGCCAACGATCGCGACCCCAAGCACTCCGGGCCCCTTGCGGTCCACGGCCATCGCGGCACGAGCGCGAGCGCCGATCCCACGATCCCGAAGGACCAGCCGGGACATCCCATCCGGCACGAATTCACGCGCGCCGTGCCCTCGTCCCAATGCATGGTCTGCCACATGCACCAGCCCAACGTGTTCGTGAACAGCTACTACGGCACGATCATGTGGGACTACGAGGCGGATGCGCCCTTCATGTGGCCGAAGTCGCAGAAGTACCCGACCGACGAGGAGGCGCGGCGCATCCTCGACCGCAATCCCGAGGAGGCGGCGATCCGCGGGCTATGGAGCGACCCCAAGTTCCTCGAGGACGTGTCGAACCTGAACCCGAAGCTCGAGGACACGCAGTTCGCCGACTACCACGGGCACGGCTGGAACTTCCGCGCGGTCTACAAGCGCGACCGCAAGGGCGCGCTCCTCGACAAGGACGGGAAGGTCGTGGCGGACGACGACCCGCACAAGTTCAGCAAGGCGGTGCATCTCACGTCGATCCACCTCGACGTGGGCTTCCAGTGCGTCGACTGCCACTTTTCCCAGGACGCCCACGGCAACGGCCACATTTACGGCGAGGTCGCCGCCGCGGTCGAGATCGACTGCGTCGACTGCCACGGGACCGCGAAGGCCTACCCCACGCTGCGCACCTCGGGCCCCGCCGCGCGCCCGGGCGGGATGGACATGAAGCTGCTGCGCACGCAAGACGGGCGCAAGCGCTTCGAATGGATGGGCGGCAAGCTCGTCCAGCGCTCGGCCATCCACAAGGACCTCGAGTGGGTGGTGTCGCTGGTGAAGGACACCGTCACGCCGGGGCACAAGGACTACAACGAGAAGGCCGCGCGCGCGAAGCTCGAGCCCACGCGCGCCGGCGGCGGCTACGCCCACGACAGGTGGCAGGAGAAGCAGGTCATCTTCTCGTTGTCGTGGGC
>CAMPHL010000260.1 GCA_946885905.1 uncultured Pseudomonadota bacterium
GCTCCCGGCAAGGCGCCCCAGGCCATGCCGGTCTCGGTCGCGACCGTGGTCGAGGCCGATGTCGCCACCTGGGACGAGTTCTCGGGGCGCCTGGAGGCGATAGACCGCGTGGACGTGCGCTCGCGCGTGGCGGGCCAGGTGCAGGCGGTGCACTTCCGCGAAGGGGCGCTCGTCCAGCGCGGGGACCTGCTGGTCACGATCGACCCGGCGCCCTACGCCGCCGAGGCCGAGCGCACCCAGGCCCACGTGGTTGCCGCGCAGGCGCGGCTCACCTACGCGAAGAGCGAGCAGGAACGCGCGCAGAAGCTCTGGCAGGAGCGCGCGATCGCCCAGCGCGAGCTCGATTCGCGCACCAACGCCCGCGACGAGGCCGAGGCCAACCTGCGCGCCGCGGTCGCCGCGCAGCACTCGGCGCAGCTGAACCTCTCCTATACCCAGGTGCGCGCGCCCGTCTCCGGGCGCGTGGGCAAGCTCGAGGTCACGGTCGGCAACCTTGTTGCCGCCGGTCCCGGGGCGCCGGTCCTCACCACGCTGGTTTCCGTGAACCCGATCTACGCCGCCTTCGACGCCGACGAGCAGACCGTGGGCCGCGCACTGCTCGACATTGCCGGGGACGCCCAGGCCCGTGGGCGCGTCGAGCGCATTCCGGTCGAGATGACGACCGCCTCTTCCGAGCGCGTCCACAAGGGCCACCTGCAGCTGGTCGACAACCAGGTGAACGCCAGGAGCGGCACGGTGCGCGTGCGCGCCGTCTTCGACAACCCCGAAGGCCGCCTCATGCCCGGGCAGTTCGCCAAGGTCCGGCTCGGGCGCGCGCAAACCACGCAGGCCCTGCTCATCAACGAACGCGCGGTCGGTACCGACCAGGACAAGAAGTACGTGATGGTGGTGAACCAGGACAACACCGCGGCCTACCGGCCGGTGAAGCTCGGCGCCAACGTCGACGGCCTGCGGATCGTGAGCGACGGCTTGAAGCCCGGCGAGCGCATCGTGGTCGGCGGCCTGCAAAGGGTGAGGCCCGGGGCGTTGGTCCTCCCCCAGCCGATGCAGATGGCCCAGTCGACTTCACGCGTCATCACCTCCACCCAATGAGTGGCTGCCCAGCTTCGATGAGCGGCGGAAGTCCTCCGAAGACCGCCCCCAACAGGTAAACGACATGAACTTTTCCAGGTTTTTCGTGGACCGCCCGATCTTTGCGGGCGTCCTTTCGCTGCTGATCTTCCTCGGCGGCGCCATCGCGATCCGGTTTCTTCCGATCGCGGAGTACCCCGGCGTGGTGCCGCCCTCGATCGTGGTGCGCGCGCAATACCCGGGGGCGAACCCGCGGGTCATCGCCGAGACCGTCGCGCAGCCGCTCGAGGAGTCGATCAACGGCATCGAGAACATGCTCTACATGGGCAGCCAGGCGACCACCGACGGGCGCCTCACGCTCACGGTGACCTTCAAGCTCGGCACGGACGTGGACAAGGCGCAGCAGCAGGTGCAGAACCGCGTGGCGCAGGCCGAGCCGCGGCTGCCCGAGGAAGTGCGGCGCCTGGGCATCACGACCGCGAAAGGCGCGACCGACCTCACCATGGTCGTGCACCTCACCTCGCCGTCCGAGCGCTACGACATGACGTACCTGCGCAACTACGCGGTGCTCAATGTCCGCGACCGGCTCGCGCGCATCGACGGCGTGGGCCAGGTGTTGCTGTTCGGCTCGGGCGACTACGCCATGCGCGTCTGGCTCGATCCCGACAAGGTGGCCGAGCGCGGGCTTTCCGCCGGCGACGTGGTGCGCGCCATCCGCGAGCAGAACGTCCAGGCCGCGGCGGGCGTCGTGGGCGCTTCCCCGGGCCTCGCCGACGTGCAGCTGCAGCTATCCATCAATGCGCAGGGGCGGCTCGCCACCGAGGAGGAGTTCGGCGACATCATCGTGAAGACCGGCGCGGGCGGGGCAGTCACGCGCCTGCGCGACATCGCGCGGCTCGAGCTCGGAGCGGCCGAGTACGCGTTGCGCTCGCTCCTCGACAACAAGCCCGCGGTGGCGGTGCCGGTCTTCGCCGCGCCCGATGCGAACGCGCTGTCCATCTCCGACAACGTGCGCGCCACTATGGCCGAGATCGCGAAGACGATGCCCGAAGGCGTGGGCTACGAGATCGTCTACGACCCGACGCAGTTCGTGCGCGCGTCGATCAAGTCGGTGGTGCAGACGCTGCTCGAGGCCGTGGCGCTCGTGGTGCTCGTCGTGATCCTCTTCCTCCAGACCTGGCGCGCCTCGATCATCCCGCTGGTGGCCGTGCCGGTGTCCATCGTGGGCACCTTCGCCGTGCTGCACCTCTTCGGCTTCTCGATCAACGCGCTCACCCTCTTCGGCCTCGTGCTCGCCATCGGGATCGTCGTGGACGACGCGATCGTCGTGGTGGAGAACGTCGAGCGCAACATCGAAGCGGGCCTGTCGCCGCGCGAGGCGACCTATCGCGCCATGCGCGAAGTCACGGGCCCGATCATCGCGATCGCCCTCGTCCTCGTGGCCGTGTTCGTGCCGCTCGCCTTCATCACCGGGCTCACCGGCCAGTTCTATCGCCAGTTCGCCCTCACCATCGCCATCTCGACCGTGATCTCGGCGATCAACTCGCTCACGCTCTCGCCGGCGCTCGCCGCCCTGCTGCTCAAGCCGCGTCATGGAGCTCCCCACCACGGCCAAGGCCGGGGCCCGCTTGCCGGCCGGGGCGCAAGCCTCGTGCAGCGGTTCTTCGACGGGTTCAACCGCTGGTTCGGCCGCACCACCCAGGCCTACCAGGGCGGCGTCGGCAGGGTCCTCAACCGCCGTGGCGTGGCGCTTGCGGCCTATCTCGTGCTCGTCCTCGCGACCGCGGGCCTGTTCAAGGCCGTGCCGGGCGGCTTCGTGCCGCAGCAGGACAAGCAGTACCTGATCGGCTTCGCGCAGCTCCCGGACGGCGCGACGCTGGACCGCACCGAGGAAGTGATCCGCAGGATGGGCGAGGTGGCGCTCCAGCACCCCGGCGTCTCGCACGCGGTGGCCTTTCCCGGCCTGTCCATCAACGGCTTCACCAACAGCTCCAACGCGGGAATCGTGTTCGTGACGCTCAAGCCCTTCGCCGAACGCAAGGACAAGGCGATGTCGGGCGGGGCGATCGCGGGGCAGCTCAACCAGCAGTTCGCCGCGATCAACGACGCCTTCATCGCGATCTTCCCGCCGCCGCCGGTGCAGGGGCTCGGGACCACGGGCGGCTTCAAGCTGCAGGTCGAGGACCGTGCATCGCTGGGCTTCCAGCAGCTCGATGCCGCCGTGAAGGAGTTCCTCGCCAAGGCCTCGAAGGCGCCCGAGGTCGCGGGCCTGTTCACCAGCTACCGGGTGAACGTGCCGCAACTGCACGCGGACATCGACCGCACCAAGGCGCGGCAGCTGGGCGTGCCGGTGACCGAGGTGTTCGACGCCATGCAGGTCTACCTCGGCAGCGTGTACGTGAACGACTTCAGCAAGTTCGGGCGCACCTACTCGGTGCGCGTGCAGGCCGACGCGCAGTACCGCGCGCGCCCGGAGGACGTGGGACACATCAAGGTGCGCTCGACCTCGGGCGAGATGGTTCCGCTCTCGGCGCTGCTGCGCGTTTCGCCCGCCGCCGGTCCCGAGCGGGCCATGCGCTACAACGGCTTCCTCGCCGCGGACGTGAGCGGCGCGCCGGCGCCCGGCTACTCGTCGGGCCAGGCGCAGGCCGCGATCGAGCGCATCGCCGCGGACACCCTGCCCCCGGGCATTTCGTTCGAATGGACCGAGCTCACCTACCAGGAGATCCTCGCCGGCAACTCGATGGCGTGGGTGTTCCCGCTCGCGATCCTGCTGGTGTTCCTGGTGCTGGCGGCGCTCTACGAGAGCCTCACGCTGCCGCTCGCGATCGTCCTCATCGTGCCGATGGGATTGCTCTCGGCGATGGCCGGCGTGTGGCTCACGCATGGCGACAACAACATCTTCACGCAGATCGGGCTCGTGGTCCTCGTGGGTCTCTCGGCCAAGAACGCGATCCTCATCGTGGAGTTCGCGCGCGAGCTCGAGATGGCCGGCAAGCGCCCGCTCGAAGCCGCGATCGAGGCGAGCCGCCTGCGGCTGCGGCCGATCCTCATGACCTCGGTCGCGTTCGTGATGGGCGTGCTCCCGCTGGCGTTGTCCACCGGCGCCGGAGCGGAGATGCGCCAGGCGATGGGCATCGCGGTGTTCGCCGGGATGATCGGCGTGACCGCGTTCGGCCTGTTCCTCACGCCCGTGTTCTACGTGGTGCTGCGCAAGCTTGCCGGCAACCGCCCCCTCAAATTGCATGGCGAGGTGAAGCAGGTCGAGGCCTTCGCCGGATCTTCGGACTGATGACCATGGAAAAGAGCAGGAGAAATCGGCTCCCGGCCTACGCCGGGGTGATGAAGGTGCTCGTCACCGCGCTGGTGCTCGCAGGATGCGCGTCCATTCCCGAAATCGACCCCGCGAGCCTTCCCACCGCCCCCGCCGCCTACAAGGAAGGCGACGGAAGGTGGACGCGGGCCCGACCCGCCGAAGCCCAGCCGCGCGGCGAATGGTGGCGGGCGTTCGGCGATCCGGTGCTCGACGACCTGGTCGCGCGCGCCAACGTCGCGAACACGGGCATCCAGCAATCCGCGG
>CAMPHL010000261.1 GCA_946885905.1 uncultured Pseudomonadota bacterium
GTGGAGGTGCGGTATTCCGGCAGGCGCCCGAGCACTTCGACGCGCCGATCGTCGAGCCCGATCTCCTCGGCGGCTTCGCGCAATGCGGTGCGCTCGGGGGATTCGTCGCTGCCTTCGCGGCGGCCGCCGGGGAACGCGATCTGCCCGGCGTGGTGCGCAAGGTGCGAGGTGCGCTGCGTGAGCACGACGGCAGGTTCGGCGTGGTTCACCACCAGCAGCAGCACGGCTGCGGGCTCGGCGGGCGCTCGCGCGGCCTCGCCCTGCTTCTCGAGGTCGTCGGCGGTGAGGAGCTGGTCGAGCGGCGGAAGGTTCGCGAGGCGCTCGACGATGAGCTGGCGCATTCGTCTCGATTATAAGGTTGGTACCATGCCCGCACGATGCTGCTCTACGACTACTTCCGCTCCTCGGCCGCGTTCCGCGTGCGCATCGCGCTCAACTTCAAGGGGCTGGCTCCCGAGCGCCGCTACATCCACCTGCGCAAGGGCGAGCAGCGCGCGCCCGGCTATCTCGAGCTCAATCCACAGGGCTTCGTCCCCACGCTCGTGATCGGCCAGCGCCGCCTCACGCAATCGCTCGCGATCATCGAGTACCTGGAGGAAGAGCATCCCCTGCCCCCGCTGCTGCCGAACGACGCGGCAAAGCGGGCCTGGGTCCGCGCCTTCGCCCTCTCCATCGCCTGCGACATCCACCCGATCAACAACCTGCGCGTGCTCAAGTACCTGCAGGCGATGGGCGTCGCGGAGCCGGCGCGCGACGAGTGGTACCGCCACTGGATCCGCGAGGGTTTCGCCGCGCTCGAGGCGCAGCTCGCGGGCCGTTCCGGCAGCTACTGCTGCGGGGACAACGTGACGCTCGCCGACGTATGCCTCGTGCCCCAGGTCTTCAACGCGAAGCGCCTCGACGTCGACCTCGCCGCCTACCCCCGGATAAGCGCCGTCCACGAGGCGTGCATGTCGCTCTCGGCCTTCGCGGAGGCGCAACCTTCGCGCCAGCCCGACGCGGAATAGCGGGAACCTTTCCAGCCCTCGCCGGCAATACGGGGTAACGACGCTCCGATGGCCGAGATGCCCCCGACCGACCCCCACGCCGAGCACGCCCTGCTCGCGCGCCTGAAGAATGGCGACGAGGGCGCTTTCACGGCGCTCTACCGGAGGCACAAGGACGCGATCTATCGCTTCGCGCTGCTCTATTGCGGCGCAGCGGCCATGGCTGCGGACGTCACGCAGGAAACCTTCATGCACCTGATTTCCAGGCCCGGCCAATTCGATCCCACGCGCGGCAGCGTGGGTTCGTGGCTGTGCGGCGTCGCGCGCAACATCGCCCGGCGCCACATTGGTGAGGCGCGCGAGGAGACTCGCGATCCCGCGGTGCTCCAGGACGACCTGGATGCGCTGCCATCGCTGGTCGAGCTCGAGACGCCGCTCGAGCGCGTGCTTCGCAACGAGGCCGTGGAGCAGGTGCGCATGGCCGTCGCGCGCCTGGCTCCGCACTACCGCGACGTGCTGATCCTCTGCGAGCTCTCGGGACTGTCGTACGCGGAGACCGCGCAGGTGTGCAACGTCGAAATCGGCACGGTGCGCTCGCGCCTTTCGCGCGCGCGTTCCGCGCTCGCTCAAAGCCTGGCGCCTTATGGGGCCGGCAAGGAGGCCGTATCGTGACCCATCACATCCTCGACTCCCGGCTCGCCTCGCTGCGCGCCGAGCTCGAAAACGTGAGGGCGCCCGCCGCGCTCGAATCCGCGCTCGTCGCGAGCTTGCGCCGCACGCATCGCAAGCGCCCCGCGCTCTGGTGGATGCCGCCGCTCGCGCTGGCGGCCACGATCGGCGTGGTGAGCTGGATGGTGCGAACGCAGCAGGCGATCCCGGAACCGATGCAGGCCGTTGAAGCCGACCCCGGTCCCTTCCTTGCATTGAAGCCGCTGGAGCGTATCGCGCTCGAGCCGGGCGCCACGGTGGTCGAAACCGAATTCCCGCGCGCGCTCCTCGCGGACTGGGGCCTGCCCGTGGCGCCCGACCGCGCCGGCGAGCCGGTCCGCGCGGAGCTGCTCTATTCCGCCCACGGCGAGGCGCTCGCCGTGCGCCTCGTCGATTGATCGAATGAAGATGGAGAAGGACATGATGCAAGCCCTGCTGCCCGCGATCATCGCCGCCTCGCTCGCGGCCTCGCCCGCCTTCGCGAACGACGAGCCGGTGGTGATCTTCCCGCAACACCTCTCGAAGGGCTTCGAGGACCAAGCCGCCTACTGGCGCCAATGGGCGCAGGACTTCTCGCACGAGCTCACGAGCGAGCTGGGCGCCCTGTACCTCCCGCGCGCCGCGGGGAAGGTCGTGAAGGGAGCGCCCTACAGCGCGGAGGTCATCACCGAGACCCGGCAGATGCTCGCCGACGGCAACGACATCAGCCGCCGCAAGACGGGCGCCGCGTATCGCGACGGCGAGGGCCGCACGCGCCAGGAAGCGGGGACCCCCGAGGGCAAGGAGCGCACGGTCTTCATCAACGATCCGGTCGCCCACACCAGCGTCGTGCTATCGCCACGCTCGAAGCGCGCGATCTCGGTCGCGCCTCGCGCGACCAGCTACCGCTACGACACGAAGGACAAGCAGGTCGTGCGCGTCGGGGCGACCGAGATCCGCGTCGAGGACGGCAGGGTCTTCATCGACGGCAAGCAGGTCACCGGCAGCGGCCGCATCGAGGTGAACCGCGGCGGCAAGGAGATCGTGATCGACGACAACAAGATCACCATCGACGGCAAGCCGCTCGGCGAGGGCGGCGGCAGCCGCCACGTGATCGTGCGCAGCGTCGAGGCGAGCGACGGCCACACCCACAACGAGGTGAACGTGCAGGTGGTCCCGGTACCGCCCATTGCGCCGGTAATGCCAGCGCCCAGGGCGCCACGAGGCGGCGCCTCTTCGACGCCGGTGCCCCCGGTCCCGCCCGTACCTCCCGTGCCTCCCGTGCCTCCGGTGCCTCCGGTGCCTCCGGTACCCCCGCTGCCGGGCATCGACACGCTGCGCTTCGAGAGCACCGCGAAGCTCGGCAAGGGCGTGACCACGAGCCTGGGCGTGAAGGACTTCGAGGGCGTGAAGGCCGAGGGCACGTCCACGACGTGGACCATTCCGGCGGGCAAGATCGGCAATCGCAATGCGATCACCGTGATGCGCGAGTCCTGGTACTCGCCCGAGCTGCACGTGACGGTGTATTCGCGCCACAGCGATCCGCGCACCGGGGAATCGATCTACCGCCTCGCCAACATCCGCCGCGGCGAGCCGGCCGCCGACCTCTTCAAGGTGCCCGAGGGCTACAAGGTGCGCGGGCGCACGCCGAAGGCGCCACAGGGCTGACCTATAATCGACGCCTTACCGGACATAAAGGGGTCGATCGATGGGCAGAGGCGACAAGCGCAGCTTCAAGGGCAAGATCTTCAAGGGCAGCCACGGCAAGACGCGCCCGCGCCACAAGGCGAAGGCGGCGGCTTCCGCGACGCCCTCCGCTGGGGCGCAGACCAGGAAGAAGTAACCGCGCGGCCTCAGAAACCCGAACCGGGTTGGGCCAGGAACTCGATCTCTTCCGGAGTCGATTTCCGGCCCAGGGTCGTATTGCGATGCGGGAAGCGGCCGAACCGCGCGATGATCACACGGTGCTTCTCGGCCCACTGCGTGAGGCCGCGCGTCTCGTGGAATTGCTCCAGCGTGCGCATGAGCTCCACGCACCGCTCCTGGTCGGCCAGATCCTCGCTGTGCTCGAGCGGCAGGTAGAGGAACTGGCGCTGCACCGGTAGCAGCACCCCCTGGTCGCCGCGGGCCAGCGCCTCGTTGGCGCATTCGCGCGCGTAGGCGTCCTGCGCGAAGGCGCGCGGATCCCCGCGGTACAGGTTGCGCGAGAACTGGTCGAGGACGACCACGAGCGCAAGCATCGACTCCGGCGCGCTCCGCCACGCCTCCAGCTCGCGCCGCGACGCGGCCTCGTGCAGGTCCCCGAAGCGCTCGCGGATCGTGGCGTCGAAGGCGGCGTCCTTGCGGAACCACTCCTGGCGGCTGGGACCCGGAGGGTCTCCGAACCAGAATTCGAGGACGTCAGCCGCGCGAGGGAGCGATCGATCCATGTGGCTCCTGGCGCACCCGCGCGGCCGCCCCTACGGGCAGTCGCCGTGCGGGCAGCGATTCACCTCGACGGAAACGTGGACGAGCGAGGGGATGCGGGCGACGCGCTCCCGGTACGCCGCCGGCGTAAGCGGATTCCTCGCCACCACGGTGATGACCGCCGCATGGCTTGCGCGTCCCACCCGCCAGACGTGCAGGTCCGAGATCTCGGCGTCGCCGTCGGTCTGGATCGCGCTGCGAATCTGGGCCACGACCGGTGAATCCATCTCGCGGTCGAGGAGGACGCGGGCCGAATCGGCAACGAGGCCCTTCGACCACCACGCGATGACCCCCGCGCCCACGATGCCCATGGCCGGATCGAGCCAGCTCCAGCCCCACCACAGGCCCGCGGCGAGGGCGACGATCGCCAGCACGGAGGTGAGCGCGTCCGTTACCACGTGGGCGAACGCCGAGCTCATGTTGAGGTCGTGGTGGTGGCGATGGGCGCTGCCGTGCTCGTGGTGACCATGGCCGTCGTGTCCCGCCAGCACGAACGCGCAAGCC
>CAMPHL010000262.1 GCA_946885905.1 uncultured Pseudomonadota bacterium
GGCCTCCAGCCGCTTCCAGAGCGCCAGCGCCGGCTCGGGCTTCGTGGCGAGCGACATGTCGAAGCTCGCGGCCAGGTGCTGGAACGAATAGTGGGTTCCCTGCCCGAAGCGGCGCGCGGCGTTCAGGCGCTCGATCTCGTCCCTGGTGAGTACCGGGCAGTCCGCGCAGACCTTGCGAAAGAGCGCCAGCGACTCCTCGCGGCGCACCCATTCCTCGAACATCTGCGAGGGCGCCTCGACGAAGTCGCCCTTCACGCTGGTGCCGGCGTGGGAGTTGTAGTCGGCCTTCGACAGCACGCCGTGCAGCACGTGGCCGAACTCGTGCAGCAGCGTCTCCATCTCGCGGTGGGAAAGCCCGTCACGGTTGAAGTTGGTCGCGAGGACCGACGTGGGGGTGCGCCCGGCCAGCGTGCTCGCGCGGCGCACGCCCGCCGCCCATGCCCCGTTCCTCTTGCCGTCGCGCGGGTAGAGGTCGAGGTAGATGTTCGCGATGAACTTGCCCGTTGCCGCCTCGGAGATGTCGAAGTAGCGCACGTCCGGATGCCAGGCCGGCGCCTTCGCCTCCTTGAACCTGATGCCGTAGAGCGTTTCGGCCACCCGCATCGCGAAGTCGACCGCCTTGGGGGTCGGGAAGTACCGGCGCGTCTTCTCGTCGTCCACGGCGAATTTCTCGCGCCGCACGATGTTCTGGTAGTAGAGCGTGTCCCAGCGCGGCACCACGGCGTCCACGGCCTTGCCCGTCTCGCGCGCCCTCGCTTCGGACAGCAGCTTCAGCTCCGCCTTCTCCACGTCGGTCACCGTGGCCTTCACCTCGGCGAGGAACCTGTTCACCACATCGGGCGAGCCGACCATGCGGCGGCGCTGGATGTGGTGCGCGTAGGTCGGCTGCCCGTGGAGCGCCGCCAGCTCCTGGCGCAGCTTGTAGGCCTCGTCGAGCACCGCGAGGTTGCCCTCGCCGCCGCGGCGCACGCGCGCCACGAACATGCGCTTGCGCGTGTCCTCGCTCTTCGCGTTCCTCATCACGGCGTCGTAGGTGGGCGGGTCGGGCTTGAGCACGTAGGAGCCGTCGGCCTCGGGCTTGCGCGACTTGAGGAACGACTCGGGCACGCCGGCGAGCTCGCCGGCGGTGAAGCGCACCCTGGTCGCATCGTCGCGCACCGCACGCTCGAAGGCCTGGCGCAGCTGCTCCAGGCGCGTGGAGATCTCCTTCGCGCGGGCGCGCTTGTCTGGGGGAAGCGCCACCCCGCTATCCTCGAAGCCCTCGATGAGGTTCTTCTTGAGCTTGGCTTCCGCGGCGTCGGCCGGCTGGATGTCGCGCACGCGCGCGTAGAGCTGCTCGCTCTGGAAGAGGTCGGTGTTGAACGCCGTGGCCTTCTGCAGGCACGGCTCGGCGGCGTCGCGCACCGCCTTGTCCGGATGCAGGTTGCCGAGGTTCGAGATCGGGTAGA
Organism: uncultured Pseudomonadota bacterium; assembly: GCA_946885905.1. The sequence continues at coordinate 1,449 of CAMPHL010000262.1, forward strand.
TCGTGCTTTCCAGCTCGATCTGCAGCGCATTCCATTCGGCGAGGTACCCGGCGCCACCCTTGCCGGCTTGCATCTTCGCGACCCTCTCGCGCGCCCGCGCAAGCGTTTCATCGCAGGCTTTCGCGATGCCGGCGGCGTCGAACAGCGGCAGCAGCGGGCCGGCGGGTTGCCGGGCGGCCGCCGGGAGCGCCCCCGCGACGAGCGCGGCGATCAAGGTCGCCTTCATGGTCATCGCTTTCCGGTGATCTCGGCGAAGAATGCGTCGGGGGAGGGATCGCGGCCGAGGAAGTCGCGCACCATGTCCATCTCCTCTCGCTGGCCGCCCTGCGAGAGGATCGTGTCGCGGTACCTCATGCCGACCTTCGGGTCGAGCATGTCCTTGCTGAAGGGCGCGAGCATGTCGAGCGCGAGCACCTCGGACCACATGTAGCCGTAGTAGCCGGCGCCGTATTGGGCCGTGAGGTGGCTGAAGGAGGCGGGCAGCATCGTGCCTTCGACGTGCCCCAGGGGCGTGTCGGATTCGAGCTTCTTCCACAGCGCCAGGACGGGCTGCGGCTGCTGGGCGAGCGCCATGTCGAAGGCGGCGTAGAGCCACTGGCGCGCGTAGCGGCTGCCCTGGCCGTACTTCCGGGCGCTCTCCAGGCGCGCGAGCTCCTCGCTCGACAGCACCGGGCACTCGGGGCAAACCTGCTTCATCAGGGCGAGCGACTGCTCGCGCCGGCCCCACTCCTCGAACATCTGCGACGGGGCCTCGGCGAAGTCGACCTTGACCGAGGTGCCCGCCTGCGAATTCCAGGCGGCCTTCGAGAGGACGCCGTGCAGCACGTGGCCGAACTCGTGGAAGAGCGTGCGCACCTCCTCCTGGTCGAGCCCCTCCCTGTTGAAGTTCGCGACCATGACCGAGACCGGCGTGCGCCCGGCGACGGTGCTCACCCCGCGCGTGGGGAAGGCGGCCGCGTGGCCGAACTTGCCCTCGCGCGGATAGAGGTCGAGGTAGAAGCCCGAGACGATCTCGCCGGTCTTCGCGTCGGTCACGTCGAAGTAGGTGACGTCCGGGTGCCAGGCTTTCACCTTGCGCGGCGTGAACTTCATGCCGTAGAGCTTCTGCGAGACGAGGAGCGCGAACTCGACCGCCTTGCCGGTGGGGAAGTATTTGCGCAGCTTCTCCTGGTCGACCGAGTAGCGCTCCTTGCGCACGCGCTCCTGGTAGTAGGCCACGTCCCAGCGGTTGATCGTCGTCTGCGCGAGCGGCTTGCCGGTGTCGCCGGCCTTCGCGGCGCGCAGCTCCTCGATGTCCTTCTTCTCGAGGTCCGTGACCGCCGCCTTCACCTCGGCCAGGAACTTGTTCACGGCCTCGGGAGTGCCCGCCATCTTGCGGCGCAACGAGTAGTGCGCGAAGGTCGGCAGCCCGTGCAGGCCGGCCAGCTCGCGGCGCAGCTCGTAGATCTCCCGCATGCGCTCGAGGTTCTTCTCCCCGCCTTCGCGCAGCTTCGCCCGGTAGTAGCGCTCGCGCGCCGCTTCACTCTTCGCGTTGGTGAGGAACGGCACGTACGAAGGCGACTTGAGGGTGAGGACGTAGTTGCCGTCCTTGTCCTTCGTGCCCTCGTGCGCCTCGAGGTACGCCTCGGGCAGGCCGGCCATGTCCGCCGGCGTCATGGTCACGCGCGTGGGATCGTCGCGGACGTCGCGGTCGAATTCCTGGCGGAGTTGCTCGATGCGGTCGGCGATCGCCTTCGCCCGGGCGCGCTTGTCCGGCGGCAGCGATACGCCGCTGTCCTCGAAGCCCTCCATGAGGTCCTTGCGCAGCTTCGCCTCCGGCGGGTTGCGCGGCCTGGCGTCCTTGATGCGGGCGTAGAGCTTCTCGCTCTGCAGCAGCTCCGTGTTGAACGCGGTGTACTTGACCAGGCACGGCTCCGCGGCGTCGCGCACCGCCTTGTCCGGAGAGACGCTGCCCAGCAGGTAGATCGGGCCGATCGCGTCCTCGATGCCGATCTGCAGCCGGTTCCACTCGGCGAAGATGCCCTGCCCGCCCGTCTTCGCCTCCATGGCCTTGACCGCCTTCGCCGCGTCGGCGAAAGCGGCATCGCACGTGCGGGTCACGCCGGCGGCATCGTGGAGCGGGACGGTCGGGCGCGAGGGGGCGGCCGCGAGCGGCAGCGCGGCGAGGACGGCGAGGACTGCGGGGCGCATCGGGACTCCGGAGGTTGGCGGGACCCGGCGAAGTCTAAACGCCGGGCCGCGCGTTCATGTCACCAAATGTTGCCGGGACGGGCTAGGAGGCGAGGTCCGCGGCCTGCTCGAGTCCCTTGGGGATCGAGGACAGCAGCTTCCTCGTGTACTCCTCGCGCGGGGCGCGGTAGATCTCGTCGGAATCCGCGACCTCCACGATCGCCCCGTCGTTCATCACCATGATCTCGTCGGAGATGTACTTCACCACCGCGAGGTCGTGGGAGATGAAGATGTACGACATGTGGTACTCGTCCTGCAGGTCCTGGAGGAGGTTCAGCACCTGCGCCTGGACCGACACGTCGAGCGCGGAGACCGACTCGTCGCAGATCAGCACGTCGGGCTTCATCGTGAGGCAGCGGGCGATCGCGATGCGCTGTCGCTGGCCGCCCGAGAACTCGTGCGGGTACTTGTAGAACGAAGCCTCGGCCAGCCCCACGCGCTTCAGGAGCTGGAAGGCCATGTCGACGCGCTCGGCCTGGTCGCGCCCGATGGCGTGGATCTTCATGGGCTCGACCAGGATCTGGCCCACCGTGAAGCGGGGATTCAGCGACGCGTAGGGGTTCTGGAAGATGATCTGGATGCGGCGGCGGTAGGCCATCATCTCCCGCTCGCTCATCTTGAGCAGGTCCCTGCCCTCGAACAGGACCTCGCCGCTGGTCGCATCGTGCAGGCGCATGAGCGTCAGGCCCACCGTGGTCTTGCCCGATCCCGACTCGCCCACGAGCCCGAGGGTCTTGCCCTTCGGCAGGCGGAAGCTCACGTTCTTCACCGCCGGCACCGCGCGCTTGCCGAAGAGCCCTTCCTTGAGGAAGAACGTCTTGTTGAGCGCCTTCACCTCGAGGATGATCGGATCGGCGGGGTCGATGCCGCGCTCGCGCTCCTCCAGGCGCGGGTGGCCGTCGCCCTTCATGAAGTCGTCGATCACCGGCAGGCGCCGCGGCCGCCGGTCCAGGCGCGGGCGGCAGG
>CAMPHL010000263.1 GCA_946885905.1 uncultured Pseudomonadota bacterium
GCGTAGGCGGTCACGATCGCGGTCGCCATGAACACCGTCACCGCCAGGATCGACGGCGGCTGGAGCGAAGCCATGCCGCAAATGCCGTGGCCCGCGGTGCAACCGTTCGCCAGGCGTGCGCCGAAGCCGGCGATGAAGCCGCCCGCCGCAAGCTGCCACGCCGGCACCGCCGTGACCTCGGGAACGCCCGTCGCCGCAAACCATGCCGCGCCCCCGAGCACCACGCCGGCCGCGTAGACGAGGCGCCATCCGCGCGAATCGATGAAGCGCTGCTGGCGGAAGTAGGGCGCCTGGGAAAAGAACGACCACACGGTGGTGAAGACGGTGCTCATCCCGCCGATCCGGCCGGTCGCCACGAAGAGCAGGCTCATGCCGGCGCCGAGCAGGATGCCGCCCGCGAGATAGTGCTCCCAGCCGTTCGGAAACATCTATTCGCCCGCCACCAGCTTTTCGCGGTACATCGCCTGGTCCGCCGAGGCGAGCAGGGCCGCGGGGTCGCGGGCGTGGTCGGGGTAGAGGCTCACGCCGACGCTGGCCCCGCACCGTACCTCGGCACCCCGGTAATCGAACGGCGAGTCGAAGGATGCACGGATGCGCTCGCCGATGATGCCGGGCGTATCCGGCCGCACGTCGGTTTCGAGGAGCACCACGAACTCGTCGCCGCCGAGGCGCGCGACGGTATCGACCTCGCGCACGCAGGCGCGGATCCGCCCGGCGGCCTGGCGCAGCACCTCGTCGCCGGCCGCATGGCCGAGGGTGTCGTTCACTTTCTTGAACCGGTCGAGGTCGATGAAGAGCAGGGCCAGCCGATCCCCGGCCCGGTTCACGCGCAGCAGCGCGTGCTCGAGCCGGGCGGCGAGGGCGTTGCGGTTGGGCAGGCCGGTGAGGGCGTCGTTCACCGCGGCCTGCTTGAGCTGCTCCTCCGCCTCGACCCGCGCGGTCACGTCCTGCGCGAGCCCGAGGATCGAGGAAAGCCTTCCCTCCTCGTCGAAGAAGGCCGAGTTGTACCACTCGCACCAGATCGGGTGGCCCGCGCGCGTCACGTTCCGGCAGAGCACCCGGTTGCGGCGCTCGCTTCCGTCCATCAGGCCACTCACGTGGCTGCGCACATGCTCGAGCGAATCGGCATGGATGAGCGCGAGCTCCTGGACCGTGCGCCCGCTGGCCTCGGCGAAGCTCCAGCCGAAGATCTCCGCGGCTTGCGGCGACCAGCGCTTGACGCGCAGTTGCGCGTCGAGCTCGACCACCGCGAGCGGGCTGTTCTCCATGTGCGAGGCGATTTCCTCGAGCGCGCGCCCGAGCGCATCGTGCGTGCGCTTGAGCTCGTTCACCTCCAGCGCGCAGGAAAAGACGCCCGTGACCTGGCCGGAGGCGTCGCGGCAAGGGGCAAGGCTTACCGAGATCCACAGGGTGCGGCCGTCGGCGTGCGTGGTGCTGCGCTCGTACTGCACGCGCTCGCCCGCGAAAGCGCGGCGCAGGTAGGGCTCGAAAAAGGCGTAAGAGGCCGGCGCGTGGAGCTCGCGCAGCGTCTTGCCGACGATCTGCGCCCGCGGCTTGCCGAGCCACGCGGCAGCCTCGCGCGTCACGAAGCGCACGCGCTCGGTGGCGTCGACGAAGGTAACCACCGCCCCCGAGCATTCGGCGAAGGCGGCGACGAAGGCCTCCGCGTCGGCGAAGGGCTGCTCCTGGGCCATGGCGGCGGGAATTATAGGGTCAAAGGCCCAGCTCTTCCGCGAAGGGGCGCGCGGGAAAGTGGAAGCGCACCGGGCCGTCCGGCTCGGCATGCAGGAACTGGTGCACGAAGGAATGGCTCGAAGCGACCATCTCGGCGGTGGGGCCGTGCGCGACGATCACGCCTTCGCCGAGGATGTAGAGGTAGTCGGCGAGGCGCACCGCCTCGTGCACGTCGTAGGAAACCACCACCGAGGTGGCCCCCAGCGCGTCGTTCAGCGTGCGTATGAGGTTGCAGACGACGTTGAGCGTGATCGGGTCCAGGCCCGCGAACGGCTCGTCGTAGATGATGAGCGAGGGGTCCAGGGCGATCGCCCGCGCGAGCGCCACGCGGCGCGACATTCCGCCGGAGAGCTCCGCGGGCATCAGTTGGTGCGCGCCGCGAAGGCCCACGGCATGGAGCTTCATGATGACGAGATCGCGGATCAGGGCCTCGGGCAACCGCGTGTGCTCACGGATCGGGAAGGCGACGTTCTCGAACACCGACAGGTCGCTGAAGAGGCCGCCCTGCTGGAACATCATTCCCATCTGGCGCCGCAGCGCATACAGCTCTTCGACCGTGAGGGCGTGCACCGCACGTCCGCACACCTCGACCGTCCCGCGCGCGGGCCTGAGCGATCCGCCGATCAGCTGCAGCAGCGTGGATTTTCCCGAGCCGCTGGTGCCCAGGATGGCCGACACGCGTCCCCTCGGGATGTCGAGGTCGATGCCGCGCAGGATGCGATTGCGTCCATAGGCGAAGTGCAGCCCGCGAATGCGGACGACGGAATCGGAGTCGGTGGCCGGGGCGGGGGTCATGGAAAAGACATTATCGTTCAGCAGCCTCGAGGGCCGGATTCCCGAAGCAGGTTCGTGCCGATCGCGATCCACTGGCCCCAGCCTCGACCATCATCCCGGATCTCGATCTCGATTGCCTCGTTCGAGCGCGGCAAGCGCCAGGCGACCCACCGCTGGAGTCGGAACGGAGGCAGCTTCGCGAGCACGCGACCTGAGCCCGCCTCCTTGATCGTCGCGGAAATGCCCTCGACGCTGGGCCCGGTCACTACGGGAAGGAACGAACCGGCGGGAGGCACGAAGGGACCGAGTCTTATGACGCCGACGAACTGATCGTGGCCGACCCAGCTTCCCCACGGTCGCCCCACCGCCTCCGGCGTGGGGACGTCCCGAACAAATGCGCCCTGGGCTCCCCCTTCAGGTCGTAACGCAGGGCCGGCCAAGGCGCACAGTCCCGAGGCACCGAGAAATGGGTGCACGCCCACCATTGGCGGCGCATGGGGCGGGACGAGGTACCGATATGCGCGCGCATGCAGCAGTTGCAGCAGCGGCAACTTGAGGTCGGCGATCGCGCTGGCTTCGGTGGCTACTACACGCCAGCCATGGTCCTTCACGAGCTTTTCCGCGGCCTGCTCCGAAAAGGGGTCTGCGAGATCGAGCAACCGATAGATCCTGGGAGGTTCCTTCGCTGCGCTTTTGACGAGCCCGGGGACCAGCTGCGTGGTGAGCACGTACCAGGGGCCAACGATCGGCATGCCGAGACTCGCAGCAAGAGCTTCCTCCCGGCCGGTCACCTCATCCCCCACTGCGATCTGCCTGGGGACCACGTGCACGGAAACCCTGTAGAACATGAGCGCGGGAGGCACCGCGACGAGCGCTACGAGCGCGATCGCGACGCCGGCCTTGACCACGCGCGATGAGCCCAGGAAACGAACCAGCCACACGATCGCATAAGCGCAAAGCGCGCTGACAAGCGGCAGGTAGAACGAGAAATTTCGCTCGAAATAGACGGGTCCCAGCGAAAAGTATGCGATGAAGGCAATGGCTGGCACCACGACCGCGGCGGCGAGCATCGGACGCGCGGCCACCCAGACGACCGCTCCCAGTGCGGCGAACAGCAGTTGCGGCCAGCCGTGCACGGCTACGATCTGGTTCATCGCGAAGGCTGCCCGTTCGGACAGGGGAGAGAATGGACGGCCAAACGGGGCGTGGGGAACCCCGTATTGATTCCGCAGGAACTGGACGCCGCGAACATACGCAGCCGGGTCTAGAACCGCGGAAGGAACACCCATGCAGAAACCCACTACGGCGAAGCTGGCGAGCATGCCAACGCGCTTCGGAAACGCGAGGGCCGCTTGCCCGACGCTGTCCCCTCGCGCCGTGAGGGCCCAAAGGATAATGGCGAACTGGCACAGCACATAGACCAGCGAAGCCTTGGCCGCGATCATCAGGCCCGAACACAGCCCTGCGATCGCGAGCCACAGCGGCTCTCGCCCCCCGTTCGCGGCTTTGAACACGGCGTGCAACCCGAGCGCGAAGCAGAAGAGGACGAAGCCCTCGGGCCTCGCGTAGAGGGAATCGAGGAAGATCTGTGCCGACACCGTGCTCAGGACGACGCCCAGGACTGCGGGCTCCGGCCCGAACATCTCGCGAAACACAAGCACGAAGATCAGCAGTGCGGCCAGAGTAAACAGCGTGCTTGCGGCACGAAGCGGAGGTAGCGCCCCGGGGTCATGATGCCCATCCGAACCCAAGGCCGCCAATGCGGCGATGGGTTGCGCTGCAAGGATCGCGGATGAGAAGTTGTACTGGTCGCCGGGGTAAAACCGGGCGACGTCCGGTACGCGCGCCCAATTGGTGTCCAGCGTTTTCTCCCGCCATAGTCGCGCGGACACCCCCTGCGTGATGTTCTCGTCAGGATAGGCGGGAAAGGTGATGACGCGCGCGGCCAGCCAGGCGTGAACGAGGAGAAGTGCGAAAAGGCACGCCAACTGCATGGCGCGCGAGGACGGTTTCATCGAACGGATGGGACGGATTTGCGAAGTGAGCGGTCCGAATGCCTTGGATCACGGAATTATCCCCCAAGCGTTGCAGGCTCTTGCCGGTCACTGCGGTGAAAA
>CAMPHL010000264.1 GCA_946885905.1 uncultured Pseudomonadota bacterium
GTAGGGAAGGGCCGGGGAGGGGGTCATTGCGCCGCCCCGAACGCTACTTCTTCTTGGCTTCGGCCGCCTTCTTCTTCGACTCGGCCTCGCGCTTCGACTCCTTCTCGTAGGCGGCCTTGTTGAACTTGTCGCCGCCGGCCTCGGCCACCTGGCGCACGACTTCCCAGTGTTCCTTGTAGTTGATCGGGAAGAAGCGGTCGGCCCCGTCGAAGGCCTTCTTCATCTCGTCGGGGAAGCGGTAGTCGTAGAAGCACTTGAGCATCTTGTCGCGGAACTTGGGCTCGAGGTCGTGCGCGTACGCGAAGGACGAGGTCGGGAACTTGGCGCTGCGGTAGACCACGCGGAAGTCGTCTTCCTTGACCTGGCCGCGCACGCTCATGCGGTGCAGCACGTCGGAGGCGATGGCGGCCGCGTCGTAGTCGCCGGACTGCACGCCCAGGATCGACTGGTCGTGCTTGCCCGAGAAGAGGATGTTGTAGTCCTTCCCGGGCGCGAGGCCCTCCTTCGGGAACAGCGCCATCGGCGCCATGTGGCCCGAGTTGGACGACGGCGCCGTGTGCGCGACCTTCTTGCCCTTGAGGTCCGAGAGCTTCTGGAAGGGGCTGTCCTTCTTCACGATCACGACCAGGTTGTAGCCCTGGTACTCCTTCTCGTAGCCCTTGATGCCGAAGGGAATGGCACCGGCGATGTTCACCGCGAAGGCGGTGGGGCCGGTGGAGAACCCGCCCACGTGCAGGCGCCCCGAACGCATCGCCTCGATCTCGGCGGCGTTGGACTGCACCTGGTAGAAGACCACGCGCTTGCCCACGCACTGGGCGAGGTGGTCGGTGAAGGGCTTGAAGATCTTCTCGTACACCGCCGGATCCTCTACCGGCGTGTACGTGAACACGAGCGTGCTCGGGGTCTTGAGCTTCTTCGAATCCTTCGGCGTATCGGCGACGAGGTCGCCGTTGTCGTCGCAATACATTGCGTCGAGGTCGCCGTGGCTCTTGCACTCCTGCGCGGCGGCGGTGGCGGAAAAGGCGGCGGCTGCGGCGAGCGCGAGGGCCCGCTTGATCGATGCGTTCATTGGTATTTGTCCTCCCGGGGCGGATTGTACAATGCTGCATGCGATCGCCTTCCGTTGTCGTGGCGCGCGCCCTCGCCGCCGCCGCCTTCTTCGCCTTCCTTCCCGCCGCCCACGCCGAGCACTTCCTCTGGGAAGTGCGCTCCATGACCGGCAGCGCGTACCTTTTCGGCACCGTCCACGCTGGCAAGAAGGAGTGGTTCCCGCTGCCCGCGCCGATCGAGCAGGCCTTCGCCGAGTCGAGCGTGCTCGTGGTGGAGGCCGACGTGACGAATTTCGAGGCCATGTCGAAGGGCGTCTCGTCCATGGGCTACGCGCCGCCCGACGAGCTCTCGAAGCACGTGCCGCCCGAGGATTACGAACGCTTCCGCGCGCAGTTGACCCGCATGGGCATCCCCGAGAAGAACGCCAAGGCCATGAAGCCGTTCCCGGCGGCCTCGATGCTCATGTTCGCGGAATGGGAGCACGCGGGATTCCTGCCGCAGTTCGGGGTCGATGCCTACCTCATCACCAAGGCGAAGGCGCTGAAGAAGAAGGTGGTCGAGATCGAGGGCGTCGAGGCCCAGGCCGCGATCATGGATTCGCTCACCGAGGAGGAGCACCGGCGCGCCTTCGCGGGCACGCTCCAGGCGCTCGAGCAGGGCCTCATCGCCAACCAGCTCGACGGCATGATCAAGGCGTGGCAGTCGGGCGACGCGTTCCTCATGCTCGAGCTCTCGCGCCGCTACAACGAGAAGATCCCCGGGGCGCGCGAGATGGAGGAGAAGTTCATCTGGTCGCGGCACGAGGCGATGCTCGCGAAGATCGAGAACTGGCTCAACCACTCGAGCGAGCGCCACTTCATCGCCGTGGGAGCGCTGCACCTCGCGGGCCGGCGCGGCCTCGTGGAGCTGCTCCGGGCGAAGGGCTACCTGGTGAGGCAGAAATGACGAAATCGCGCCAGGGCGGGCGCCTGCTCGTCGACCAGCTGCTGGTGCACGGCGCCGACACGGCCTTCACCGTGCCGGGCGAAAGCTTCCTCGCCGTGCTGGACGGCTTCCACGACGTCCAGGACAAATTGAAGCTCGTCGTCTGCCGGCACGAGGCGGGTGCGGCCAACATGGCCGAGGCGTACGGCAAGCTCACCGGCCGGCCGGGCCTGTGCTTCGTGACGCGCGGGCCGGGCGCCACGCAGGCCTCGGTGGGCGTGCACACCGCGTTCCAGGATTCCACGCCGATGATCCTCTTCATCGGCGACGTGGGCGCGGACTTCCGCCACCGCGAAGCCTTCCAGGAGATGGACTTCACCTCGATGTTCGCCTCGATGGCCAAGCGCGTCGAGCGCATCGACGATGTCTCGCGCATCCCCGAGTACGTGGCGCGCGCCTATGCCACGGCGACTTCCGGCCGCAAGGGTCCGGTCGTGCTGGTGCTGCCCGAGGACATGCTCACGCGCGAAGCGGCGGTGGCGGATGCGAAGCCCTACAAGGCCGCCGAGGCGCACGCCGCTCCCGAGGACATGCAGAAGCTCGCCCGGCTGCTCGCCGCCGCCGAGCGCCCGATGGCGATCCTGGGCGGCACCGGATGGACGCGCGAGGGCTGCAACGACTTCCAGCGCTTCGCCGAGGCGAACCACCTGCCCGTGGGGTGCGCGTTCCGCTTCCAGGACCTGCTCGACAACAACCACCCGAATTACGTGGGCGACGTCGGCATCGGCGTCAACCCGGTGCTCGCCGATCGCGTGAAGACCGCGGACCTGCTGCTCGTGGTGGGCGCGCGCCTGGGCGAGATGACCACCAGCGGCTACACGCTGCTCTCGTCACCGGTGCCGCGCCAGAAGCTGGTGCACGTGCATCCGGGCGGCGACGAGCTGGGTCGGGTCTTCCAGCCCGAGCTGCCCATCGTCTCTGCGCCGACGTCGTTCGCGCGCGCGGCCGCGGCGCTCCCGCCGGTCGAGAACCCGAAGTGGAAGGGCTCGGTTGCGGAGGCGCGCGCGGACTACGAGGCGTGGTCGGCGCGGCGCGAGATTCCCGGCCGCGTGCAGATGTGGGATGTGGTCGACTACCTCAACAAGCACGCGCCCGATGCGATCTACACCAACGGCGCGGGCAACTTCGCGACCTGGCTGCATCGCTTCCATCGCTACTCGGGGCTGCGCTCGCAATTGGCGCCCACCTCGGGCGCGATGGGCTACGGCGTGCCGGCCGCGATCGCGGCCAAGCTCGTGCGCCCCGAGCGCACGGTGGTGTGCTTCGCGGGCGACGGCGACTTCCTCATGTCGGGGATGGAGCTCGCCACCGCGGTGCAATACGACGCGCCAGTGGTGATCGTGATCCTGAACAACGGCATGTACGGCACCATCCGCATGCACCAGGAGAAGAACTATCCGGGGCGCGTGTCGGGAACCGAGATCAGGAACCCGCATTTCGCCGCCTTCGCGCGCTCCTTCGGCGCGATGGGCGAGATCGTCGAGGACACCGCGCAGTTCGGGCCGGCATTCGAGCGCATCGTCGCTTCGGGCAAGCCCGGCGTGATCGACGTCCACCTCGATCCCCAGGCGATCACGCCGAATACCACGCTGGACAAGCTGCGCGCGGCGGCGACGGCGGCGACGAAGAAGTAGCTACGGGGCTCCGGGGCAACCCGGCCCGCCGCCCACCCGGTGGATGCGCGCGGTGCCGGCGTCCTCCGGCCGTGTTCCTGGAACGTATGGCGGCCGCGGCTCCTTGAAGTGGGCGAGATAGCCCACCAGCGCGTCGATGTCCTGCCCGCCGCCACGCCGCTCGGCCGCCGAGGCGAAGGTCGAGTAGCCGTCGCCGCCGTCCGCCATGTAGCTGTTGACGGTGACGCGATAGGTGCGCGCCGTGCGCGTGACAGCGCCGTCGCCCACGATCGTTTCGGTTCCCGCGGCGGTCGTGAGCGTGGCCCAGCGGATGCGCTCGCCGCAGCCGCGCGTGGCGTCCCACGAGTACTTGAATCCCGCGGAGGGCAGCATGATGCGCGTGGTCGTCGGCGACTGGCCGCGGCACCCGGCGAACTGCTCCTCGAGCGCGTCCTTGAGCTGCCGCGCGGTGAGCGTGAGCGTCACCAGGCCGTTGCCGAACGGCTGCACGGTGAAGGCCTGCGCGTAGGTCACGCTGCCGGCGGGGAAGCCGGGGCTGCGCACGCCGCCGCCGTTCATGAAGGCGATGTCGCCCTTCGCGGCGTCGAGCATGGCATCCGCGATGAGCTCTCCCGCGGGCATGTTGCAGGCGCGATCGACGCGCGCGTTGGGCAGCGCGCGCGCGAGCGAGCCCACAACCCGATTGGCGAGAGGCGCCGCTTTCCCGGCATATCCGTCGACGATCTTCGCGACGGCCGCATCGGGGACGATCGCCGGATCGTCGCGCAGGACCAGCCGATTGGTGGCGATGGTCGCGGTGATGTCCCGCGTCGCGGGATCGACCGTCACGTCGATGTCGGTCAGCATCCGGCCGAAAGCGTTGGCGCTCGTGACCAGGATCGGGCGCCCGGCCGCGTTCGGCAGCCGGCAGTTGAACGCCGAGTGCGAATGGCCCGCCACCACGAGGTCCACCGCG
>CAMPHL010000265.1 GCA_946885905.1 uncultured Pseudomonadota bacterium
CCAGCATCAGCGCCTGCCACAGGCGCAGGTAGCGGCTCACCCGTTCACCCGGTTGCGGGTCTGCGCGTAGCCCTTCAGCACTTCCTCCTTCATCGAGTGCCAGATCCGGTCGTGCAGCTCGATGAAGCGGGGGCTGAGCCGGATCTCGGAAACGTCGCGCGGGCGCGGCAGGTCGATCGCGAACTCGCCGATGGGCCGCGTGCCCGGCCCGGCCGAGAGGACCACCACCCGGTCGGAGAGCGCGATCGCCTCCTCCAAATCGTGGGTGATGAAGATCACGCTCTTGCGGTTGGCGCTCCAGAGCTCGAGCAGCTCGTTCTCCATCAGCTGGCGCGTCTGGATGTCGAGCGCCGAAAAGGGCTCGTCCATCAGCAGGATCTGCGGATCGAGGATCAGCATCTGCGCGAGCGCCGTGCGCTTGCGCATGCCGCCCGAGAGCTGGTGCGGGTAGCGGTCGCCGAAGCCCGAAAGCCCGACCCGCGCGAGCCAGTCTTCGCCGCGCCGCCGGGCCTCGTCCGGGGACACGCCGCGAAACTCGAGCCCCGCCGTCACGTTCGCGAGCGCCGTGCGCCACGGCATCAGCGCATCGGCCTGGAACATGTAGCCGGCGCGCGCGTTGATGCCGGCGAGCGGCCGGCCAAAGACGCTGAGGGTGCCCGACGAGGGCCGCAGCAGCCCCGCGACCACGTTGAGCAGAGTGGACTTCCCGCAGCCCGTGGGTCCCACGACCGAGACGAACTCGCCCTCTGCGATCGAGAGCGAGACGTCCTTCACGGCCGTGTACGAACCCACCCCGCCGCGCGCGGCGAAGGTGCAGCTGATCTTGTCGAACTCGACCGCGGCGGTCATCGGCGATTGGGCCCCGGGCCGTTGCCGCAATCGCGGCGCCCGGGGCGACGACCTACTTGTACTTGGCGGCCGCCTTCCTCGCGAACGAGTTGTCGAAGGTCTGCGACAGGTCCATCTTCCCGGCGGCCTTGACCGACGGCTCGAACTGCTCGAGGACCTTGTAGACGTTCTGCGCGGCCTTCATCGACATCTGGCCGTCCTCGGAGTAGCCGATCATGTTCTTGAGCAGTCCCTGCTTGTAGAGCGAGGGATTGCCGGCCTTGTACTCGTCCGGCATCAAGTCGACGATCTGCTGCGGCGTGGACTTCGCGATCCATCGGTCGGCGCGCACGATGGCGTTCACCACGGCCTGGACGGTGTTGGGGTACTTCTTGATGAACTCGTCCTGGATGTAGATCACCGAGGCGTGGTAGTCGCCGCCGTAGACCTCGTTCATGCCCTTCTCCGTGCGCGTATCGACGACGGCCTTGAACTTGCCGGTGCTCTCGAGCTGGGTGACGACCGGATCGAGGTTCACGAGCGCGTCGATCTCGCCTTTTTCGAGGGCGGCGAACGCGCCGGCGCCGGTGCCCACGCCCACGATCACCACGTCGGAGGGCTTGAGGCCATCCTTGGCGAGGAGGGAGTTCACGAACATGTTGGTCGAGGAACCCGGGGCCGTCACGCCGACTTTCATGCCCTTCAGGTCCTTGCCGCCCTTGTACTTGGCCGCCTTGTCGTTGGGCATCACCAGCACCATCGAGCTGTACCTCGCCTGCAGCACCACCGCCTTGATGGGCTGCTTCTTCGCGACCATGTTGATGGTGTGTTCGTAGGCGCCCGAGACCATATCGGCGCTCCCGCCCACGAGCGCGCGCAGCGCCTGCGAGCCGCCGGCGAAGTTCGGGATCTCGACCTCGAGGCCCTCGTCCTTGAAATACCCCTGGCGCTCGGCTATCGAAAGGGGCAGGTAATAGAACAGGTTCTTGCCGCCGACCGCGATGGTGACTTTCTTCTTCTCCGGGGCCTGCGCCTGCGCGCCGCCGGCCACCAGCATGGCCGCGCCCATGAGCGCGGCGACGAACACCTGAAGTACTCGCTTCATCTCACTCCTCCTCGTCTCTTGCTTGGGTTCAGGTTCTGGGTAACTCCGGGGGATCGTGCAGCTCGAGCGTCTGGCCGGCCTTCATCACCTGGCCGGGCGTGTCGTGGCCTACGATCGCGGGAATGCGGCGCGCGACAGCGAGCAGCTTGGCGAGGTCCACGCGCGTGTCGTAGCCCATGTCCTCGAGCATGTTCACCATGTCCTCGGTACAGATGTTGCCCGTGGCGCCGGGCGCGAAGGGGCAACCGCCGAGACCCGAGACCGAGCCGTCGAAGGATCTCACGCCCGCCTCGATTCCCGCCACGACGTTGGCGAGCCCCATGCCCCGGGTGTTGTGGAAATGCAGCGTATAGAACGTGTCGTTCGGCGGGGGAAAGCGGTCGAGCACGCGGCGCACCAGGTCGCGCACCTGGCGGGGGTTGGCCATGCCGGTGGTATCGGCGAGCGAGATGCCGTCGAAGCCCTCCCGCACGAAGCGCTCGACGAAGTCGAGCACGACGTCCTCGTGCACGCGCCCCTCGAAAGGGCAACCGAACGTGGTCGAAAGGCTGATCGTGATCTTCATGCCGGCATCGTGCGCCGCACGCACCATGCCGCCGAGCTCGGAGATCGATTGCTCGTGCGTCCGGTTGATGTTGGCGCGGTTGTGCGACTCGGAAGCGGAGACGACGCCGTTCAGCTCGTCGGGCTTCTTCGGGGCCGCCGCCGCGTTTTGCACGCCGCGCAGGTTCGGGACCAGCGCCACGTAGACCACGCCCGGCACCCGGTCGATGCGGGCGAGCACGTCGTTCGCGTCCGCGAGCATCGGGACCGCCTTGGGCGATACGAACGAAGTCACTTCGATGCGATGCAGCCCCGTGCGCGAAAGTTGGTTGACCAGCTCGACCTTCGTCGCCGTCGGCACGAAGTTCTTCTCGATCTGGAAGCCGTCGCGCACCGCGACGTCGTTCACGTAAAGACGCATGGCCGAAGTCTACGCTAGGCCACGACGCCTCGACCGCGCAGCGCCGCGATCTCGGAGGCGTCGATCCCGAGCCCGGCGAGCACCGCGTCGGTATGCTCGCCCAGCCGCGGGCCGATCCAGCGCGTTCGACCCGGCGTGGCCGACAGCCGCGGCACGATGCCGGGAAGTGTCACCTCGCGATCGCCGAGCCTGTGCTTCTCGAACATGCCGCGCGCGGCGAAGTGCGGATCGGCGGCGATGTCGGCGATCGAGTAGATGCGGCCCGAGGGAACCTCGGCCTTGGCGAGCAGCCCGAGCGCTTCGTCGAGGCTCACGGTCGCCGCCCAGTCGCCGATCACGTGGTCGAGCTCCTCGGTGCGCTTCACGCGACCCTCGTTGGAGGCGAGAGAAGGATCGTCTGCCAGGTCCGGCCGGCCGATGTGCCGCATCATCCGCTTGAAGATCGAGTCCGCGTTGGCGCCGATCACCACGTAGCGGCCGTCGCGGCAACGGTACGTGTTCGAGGGGACGATGCCGGGGAGCGATGCGCCGGTGCGCTCGCGCACCGTGCCGTCGTAGGCGTATTCCGGGAGCATCGATTCCATCATCGCGAACACCGCTTCGTAGAGCGCCACGTCCACGACCTGCCCGCGGCCGCCCTTCTCGCGGTGGCGCAGGGCCGCGAGCGCCCCGATGACGCCGAACATGGCGGCGAGCGAATCGCCGATCGAGATGCCGACGCGAACCGGCGCGCGATCGGGGTAGCCGGTGATGTAGCGCATGCCGCCCATCGACTCGCCGATTGCGCCGAACCCGGGTTGGTCGCGGTAGGGGCCCGTCTGCCCGAACCCCGACAGCCGCACCATGACCAGGCCCGGATTCGCCGAGGAGAGCCGCTCGTAACCCAGGTTCCACTTCTCGAGCGTTCCGGGGCGGAAGTTCTCCACCACGATGTCGGCGCTTTCGGCCAGGCGGCGCACGATGTCCTGCCCGTCGGGGTCCTTGAGGTTGATCGCCACGGACTTCTTGTTGCGTGCCTGCGCGTACCACCAGAGCGAGTTGCCCCCGTGCAGCTTGCGCCACTTGCGCAGCGGATCGCCATCGCCGGGCGTCTCCACCTTGACCACCTCGGCGCCGAACTCCGCCATCAGGCGCGCGCAGTACGGGCCCGCGATGAGCGTGCCCATCTCGACCACCTTGAGTCCTGCGAGCGGCATGTCTTGCGAGGTCATGACGCCGATTCTAGCGGGAGCAGCCGGGGCAGCACTTCGCCTGCCTTGCCGGCGAGCGCAGCCCAGGCGCGCGCCGCCAGGAACGTGGGACAGGGGTTCACTTCGATCACTTTCGCGCCGCTTTCGGGCGCCGCGCAGGGGAGGGAAGCGGCCGGCTCCACCAGGCCCGAGGTCCCAACGCTCAGGAAGATCTCGCACCGGCTCGCGGCCCGCATGGCCGATTGCAGCGCCTGCGCCGGCAGCATCTCGCCGAACCATACGACGTCGGGGCGCAGCGGCGAGCCGCAGGTGGCACACGGCGGCGGACCCGGCACCGCCTCGTCCCAGCGGCTTGCCGCGTGCCCGCGATCGAAGCACTTCACGCGGCGGATGTTCCCGTGCAGCTCGACCATGCGCCGGGTACCGGCCGCGGCGTGCAGGCCGTCGACGTTCTGCGTGACCAGCAGGTAGGCGGCGCCGCGCGTACCAGTCCCAGACCATGCGCGGATCGCGCAGGAACGCCTCGGGCGTGGCG
>CAMPHL010000266.1 GCA_946885905.1 uncultured Pseudomonadota bacterium
CGTGCGGGAAATCTGCGGGTCGGCCGCGCTCGCGGCCAACTGGGTCACGGGCAACGTCGCCGCGCTCCTGAACGATCGCAACCTCGACTTCGCCGCCGCGCCCGTTTCGGCCCACGCCGTCGGCACGCTGCTCGAGCGCATCGAGGACGGGACCCTCTCCGGCAAGGCCGCGAAGGAGGTGCTCCTCGCGATGGCCGACGGCGAGGCAGATCCGGATGCCGTGATCGAGAAACGTGGCTTGAAGCAGATCTCCGACACGGGCGCGCTGGAAGCGGCCGTGGACAAGGTCCTCGCCGCGAACCCGAAGCTGGTCGACGACTACCGCGGCGGCAAGGAGAAGGCGTTCAACAGCCTCGTGGGCCAGGTGATGAAGGCCACGCAAGGCAAGGCCAATCCCGTCCAGGTGAACGCGATCCTGAAGCGCAGGCTCTCAGGCGAAGCCTAGGCCCGGAAGTCGCCGGCCCTCGCCCTCCAGGCCCGGCGGACCCGGGCGATCACTTCTTGGCGGACTTGGCGCCCGCCTTCACCGGCTCGGCCTGGGCATCCGTGGCCGCGGTATCCAGCTTGGGATCGAGCTTCCCGCCGCTTCTCTTGAGCGCCACCCACCGCTGCTTGTCCGCGTCGTACTTGGCGCGGATCTCGGCGATGTCCCGGTTGTAGCCGACGTTGTTCTTGGCGAGCTGCTTCTTCTCTTCGTCGAGGCGCTCGAGCTCCGCGGCCATGGGCGCGGCCTGGTCCTTGCCCCTGTCGCCCTTCTTCTTGCCGGCGGTGTAGAACTCCATCTCCTCCTTCACCTGCTTCACGCGCTTGTCGATCTCCTTGCTGCGCCGTTCCGACTGCGTGATGCGCTGCGTGAGCGGCTCGATGTTGCGGTCGCGGGCGGTATCGAATTCGTGCTCGTTGGCGTAGGTGGACAGCAACGCCGCGTCCTTGCGCTTCTGTTCGGCCGCGGCCTTGGCCGCGAGCCGCTGCCTTTCCTCGGCTTCGAGCCGGGCCCGGACCTGCTCCTCGGTGAGCGACGGGTCGATCTTGCGCATGATGATGCCGCTGCGGGTGACCTCGTACATGACCACGTTCTTGCATCCGGCCGGTGGGGTGTCGCCGATGTGCGTGCGGCCTTTTTCGTCTACGCACCGGTACGCCGCCTGGGCGGCCGGAGCGCAGAAGGCCAGGGCGAGCAGCAGGCAGAGCTTCCTTGTTTTCATGTTGACTCCCGGGTGCTTCAGGCGACGCCGTACCGGCGCCGATATTCCTCGATTCTATCGACATTGGCGCGCTCGCCGGGGCGTGACCGGAGGGTCGCCAGGATGTCGGCGAGCGTCGCAATGGCTGTAACGGGCAGCCCGTACTGTCGGCTGACTTCCTGGGTGGCCGAGATCTCGCCCTGGCCGCGCTCCTGCCGGTCGAGCGCGATGAGGATTCCCGCGGGTGTGGCGCCGGCCGCGCGGATCAACTCGATCGCCTCGCGCTTGGCCGCGCCCTCGGTGATCACGTCGTCGACGATCAAGGCCCGGCCCTCGAGGGGTCCGCCCACGATGAGCCCGCCTTCGCCATGGTCCTTGGCTTCCTTCCGGTTGTAGCAGAAGGGCACGTTGTGCCCGAGGGCGGCCATGGCGACCGCGGTGGCGCAGGCGAGAGTGATCCCCTTGTAGGCGGGGCCGAACAGGATGTCGAAGCCGATTCCGGAGGCGAGCGCGGCCCTGGCGTAATAGCCTCCCAGCGCCCCCAGGCTCGCCCCGTCCGAGAACAGGCCCGCATTGAAGAAATAGGGGGACAGGCGCCCGGCCCTGGTCTTGAACTCGCCGAACCTGAGCACCCCGGTGCGGATGGCGAAATCCACGAATTCGCGGCGGAAGGCGTCCGGTTCTGCGGCGTTGGCGGCTGCGGCGTTGGCGGTCATGCTGCCGTGAGCGGTTACGATTGGCGGCTATTTTGTCATGACGCCGCCCCGGGCGCCGCCATCGCGGCGATGGCCCGGGGCCCCATTCCGTGCGAATCATCACCCTCAATGTGAACGGCCTGCGTTCGGCTTCCAGCAAGGGCTTCATGCCCTGGATGCGGCGCCAGCGCCCCGATGTCGTCTGCCTCCAGGAGATCAAGTGCCGGGAGGCGGACCTCGCCAGGGCACTCCTCGCCCCGCGCGGGTATCACGCCTGCTTCCATCCTGCCGAGAAGCGCGGATACAGCGGCGTGGCGATGTACTCGAAGCGCGAGCCCGACAGGGTCGTGTCGGGGCTGGGGCTGGCGGAATTCGACGCGCAGGGACGCTACCTCGAGTGCGAGTTCGGCGGGCTCTCGATCGTGTCGGTCTATTTCCCCTCGGGCTCGGCGAGCGAAGAGGCGCAGGCGCGCAAGCTCCGGTTCCTCGCAGCCTTCATGCCGCGGCTCGAGCGCATGCGCTCCTGCGGACGCGAGTTCGTCCTGTGCGGCGACTGGAACATGGCGCACAAGGAGATCGACATCAGGAACTGGCGCTCCAATCGCGGCCGGCCCGGCTTTACCGACGAGGAGCGCGAATGGCTCACGCGCCTTTTCGAAGCGCACGGGTTCGTCGACGTGTTTCGCGCCCTCGACGCCCGCCCGGAGCGATATACGTGGTGGTCCAATCTCGGCCAGGCCCGCGCGAAAAACGTGGGTTGGAGGATCGACTACCAGATCGCCACGCCGGCAATAGCGTCGCGCGCCCGCGGCTGCGATATCTACACGCGGCGCTGGTTCTCGGATCACGCCCCGCTCACGATCGACTACGAGTACGACCTCCGCCTCCCCCTTGGGGGAGGGTCGGGGAGAGGGTAATGCTGCGGATCTCCAACATCACCCTTCGCCGCGGCGTGCGAGTCCTGCTCGAGAACGCGTCCATGAACGTCCACCCCGGCCAGAAGGTGGGCCTCATCGGGCCGAACGGCAGCGGCAAGTCGAGCCTTTTCGCTCTCGTTCGCGGCGAGCTGCAGGCCGACAGCGGCGAGCTGTCCATCCCTCCGGCATGGGTGCTCTCGCACGTGGCGCAGGAGACCCCCGCCATCGAGCGCCCGGCGCTCGATTTCGTGATGGACGGCGATGCGGAGCTGCGCGAAGTCGAGGGGCAGGTGGCGCAGGCGCACGGCGAGCGGCTCGCCGAGGTGATGGCGCATTACGACCACATTGGCGGCTACCAGGCCAGGGCGCGGGCGCAGACGCTGCTCGCGGGGCTCGGCTTCGACGAGCCGGCGCAGTCGCGCGACGTCGCGGCTTTTTCCGGCGGCTGGCGCATGCGCCTGAACCTGGCGCGAGCGCTCATGTGCCGCGCGGACCTGCTCCTGCTGGACGAGCCTACGAACCACCTGGACCTCGACGCCGTCCTCTGGCTCGAGGACTGGCTGCGGGCCTTTCCGGGCGCCGTCATCCTCATCACGCACGACCGCGAAGTGCTCGATGCGGTCGCGGGCGAGATCGTCCACGTCGAGGGCAGGCGCCTCACCGCCTACTCGGGCAACTACAGCGCCTTCGAGGCCCGGCGCGCCGAGCGCCTGGCGCTGCAGCAGGCGACCTTCGAGAAGCAGAAGAAGACGATCGAGCACCTCGAGGCCTTCATCAACCGTTTTCGCGCCAAGGCCACCAAGGCGAAGCAGGCGCAGAGCCGCATCAAGGCGCTGGAGAAGATGGAGCGCGTGGCATCCGCCCACGTCGATACGCCGTTCTCCTTCTCGTTCAAGCCGCCCGCCGACAAGCCGCGGCAGCTCTTCAAGCTCGAGGAGGCGAGCGTGGGATACGGGGACAAGGCGATCCTCTCCGGCGTGGATTGGAGCGTGCTGTCCGGCGATGCCATCGGGCTCCTGGGTCCCAACGGCGCCGGCAAGTCGACGCTGCTCAAGTCGATCGTGGCCGACCTTGCCCTGATCCGCGGCGAGTTGCACCGCGCGCAAGGCCTGCGCATCGGCTACTTCGCGCAGCACCAGGTCGACCAGCTGCGCCTGGACGAATCGGCGCTCTGGCACCTGGGGCGCCTGGCGCCTGCGGGAGAGCGCGAGCAGGTGCTGCGCGACTTCCTCGGCGGTTTCGACATCCGCGGCGACATGGCCTTCCAGAAGGTCGAGAGCTTCTCCGGCGGCGAGAAGGCGCGCCTCGCGCTCGCGCTCATCGTCTGGCAGCGTCCCAACCTCCTGCTCCTCGACGAGCCCACGAACCACCTCGACATCGAGATGCGCGAAGCGCTGGCCGAGGCGCTGGTCGATTTCGAGGGCGCGCTGATCGTGGTCGCGCACGACCGGCACCTGCTCGCGACGGCGACCGACCAATGGATGCTGGTCGCGGATGGAAGCGTGAGCGAGTTCGACGGCGGCCTCGACGACTACAAGGAGTGGGCGAGGCAGTACCGCGCGCGCGCCTCGGGCCAGGCGCAGCCGCAGGCGGCCCCGACGGTAAGCCGCAAGGACGAGCGGCGCGTGCAGGCCGAGTCGCGCCAGCGCACGGCGAACGCCCGCAAGCCGTTCGAAAAAAAGCTCGCGGCGATCGAGGCGGAGCTGGGCCCTCTCGCGGCCGAGTCGCGGGAAGCCGAGACCTGGCTCGCTTCGCAGGAAGCCTACGAAGAGGGAAACCGCGAGCGCCTGCAGGAAACGCTCAAGCGCCGCGGCGAGCTCGCCGAG
>CAMPHL010000267.1 GCA_946885905.1 uncultured Pseudomonadota bacterium
GGCATCAATGCCCACCACATCGCCGCCGGCGCGCTCTATGCAGCGATCACCCGGTTGCCCGAGTATTACCCTACGCGCACCGAGGCCGCGCTTTTCCGCGAGCATCGCGCGGAAATCGCCGGGGCGATGGGCACGGGCCGGCAGTTCGTCGACCTCGGCTCGGGTGATTGCTGCAAGGCGCTCGCGTGGCTGCCCTTCCTGAGCCCGCGCCGCTACATCGCGGTCGACATCGCCGAAACCGAGATCGATCGGGCCCTCACCGGCATGGCGCGCGATTTCCCGGATCTCGAGCTCGTAGGCGTGGTCACGGACTTCTCGCGCCGGCTCGACCTCGAAGGCGTCCTGGAAGACGAAGCGGCGACCTTCTTCTACCCGGGGTCGAGCATCGGCAACTTCACCCCCGCCGCGGCCGTGGAGTTCCTGCGGCAGCTGCGAGCCTATTGCGCACCGCGCCCCGGCAGCGGCCTGCTCATCGGGGTCGACGGGAAAAAGGCGCCCGCGCTGCTCGATGCGGCTTACGACGATGCGCTCGGCGTGACGGCGGCGTTCAACCGCAACGCGCTCCTGCACCTCAACCGCCGCTTCGGCTTCGACTTCGCGCTCGAAGGTTTCGCGCACCGCGGCTTTTACAACGCGGACAAGGGCCGCGTGGAGATGCACCTCGAATCCCTGCGCGAACAATCGGTGAACCTTGCCGGCCATGCGCGGCTTTTCGCGAAGGGCGAGCGCATCCACACGGAGAACTCGTACAAGTACGCGCCGGATGAATTCGAGGCGTTGCTTCGCGAGGCGGGTTTCGCTTCCATCCGGCGCTGGGACAGCACCGACCGCGGCTTCTACGTCTTCTTCGCCGCCTGAGGCCGTCGCTACGCGTCGCGCGCGAGCCGTAGGCCCGAGAACTGCCAGCGCGCTTCGGCCGGAAAGAAGTTTCGGTAGGTCGGGCGGATGTGCGACGCGGGCGTCGCACACGAACCGCCGCGCAGCACGTATTGGTTCGCCATGAATTTGCCGTTGTACTCGCCTACGGCTCCCGTTGCGGCACGAAACCCGGGATAAGGCGCGTAGTCGCTGCGAGTCCATTCCCAGACGTCGCCGAAGGCCTGCGCGAGCCCGCCGCGCAGCGGCGCTTCCCGCAGCGCCAAGGGATGCAATGCGCCGCTTTCCAGGAAGTTGCCTTCGATGGGCGAATGCGACGCGGCCACCTCCCACTCCGCCTCGGTGGGCAGCCTGGCGCCCGCCCAGCGCGCGTAGGCATCGGCCTCGTAGAAGCTCACGTGGCAGACCGGCGTGTGGGGCTCCACAGGCGCGACGCCATGCAAGGTGAACGTGTGCCACTCGCCATCGCGGCTTTCCCAATAGAGGGGCGCCTGCCAGCCCGTGGCGTTGACGAGGTCCCAACCCGCGGAAAGCCAGAGCTCCGGCCGGCGGTAGCCGCCATCCTCGATGAAGCGCGCGAAGTCGCCGTGCGTCACGGGATGGGAGGCGATCTCGAAGCGGTCGAGCCATACCTTGTGCCGCGGCCCTTCGTTGTCGAAGGCGAAATCGCCGCCCTCGTGGCCGATTTCACGCACGCCTGCCTCGAAAGCGATCCAGCTCGGCTCCCGGCCGTGCACCGGCGTGAGGGGCCAGCTCTTTTCGTAGGCGGGCTTCAGGGGATTGCACGACAGCAGGTGCTTCACGTCCGTGAGGATGAGCTCCTGGTGCTGCTGCTCGTGATGGGTGCCGAGGAGGGCCAGTTCGCGCACCTCTTCGCCCAGCGAGCTTTTCGCCAGCAGGCGCTCCATCGCTCGATCGACGTGCTCACGGTAGGCGACCACATCGTCCAGAGAAGGCCGGGTGAGCAGGCCCCTTTCGGGGCGCGGGTGCTTCGCGCCCACGGCGTTGTAATAGGAGTTGAAGAGGACCCTGAAGCCGGGATGGAAGGGGCGCCACGACGGGTCGTGGACCGCGAGGACGAAGGTTTCGAAGAACCAGGTGGTATGGGCGAGGTGCCACTTCACCGGGCTTGCATCGGGCATGGACTGCACCGTGCAATCTTCCGCCGTAAGGCACGCGGCGAGCGCGCGGGTGCGGCTGCGAACCTCGCGGTACCGCTCGGCCAGCGGAACAGGCCGGGACGACGCCGCGGGGCGGGCTTTCATCCGACCGTGATCTCGGGCGGACCGGCGATGATCTCGCCAACGACCGCCGCGTGCGTGAAGCCTTCGCCACGGAAGATGTCGAGCACCGCGTCGCAAGCCGAGGGCGCGCACGCGACCAGCAGCCCCCCGCTCGTCTGCGGATCGGTGAGGACGGCCATCTGCGCTTCGGACAGGCCGGGGCCCGGCTTCACGCGGTCCCCATAGCCGGTCCAGTTGCGCGCCGAAGCTCCCGTCACGATGCCCTCGCGCGCGAACTCGATCGCACCGGGCAGTAGTGGAATCGATTTCCAGTCGAGGCGCGCCCCCATCCCGGAACCCTTCGCGATCTCGAGCAGGTGCCCGAGCAGGCCGAAGCCGGTCACGTCGGTGAGGGCGTGCACGTCGGGAAGTTGGCCCAGGCGCGTTCCGGGCGTGTTGAGCTGGGTCGTCGCGGCGATCATCGCGGTGTAGCCCGCTTCGTCGAGCTTGCCCTTCTTGAGCGCCGCGCTGAGGATGCCGACGCCGATGGGCTTGCCCAGGACGAGCTTGTCCCCCGCTTGGGCACCGGCGTTGCGCTTGAGGTTCCGGGGATCGACCAGGCCGATGGCCACCAGGCCGTAGATCGGCTCGACCGAATCGATCGTGTGCCCGCCCGCGATGGGAATGCCGGCACGCGCGCAGACCGATTCGCCGCCCACCCGGATCTTGCGGATCACCTCGAGCGGGATCTGGTTCACCGGCATGCCCACGAGGGCCAGCGCGAAGAGCGGCTGGCCGCCCATGGCGTAGACGTCGGAGATCGCGTTGGTCGCCGCGATCGCGCCGAAGTCGAACGGGTCGTCGACGATCGGCATGAAGAAGTCGGTCGTGGCCACGATCGCCTGGCGCTCGTTGATGCGGTAGACCGCCGCGTCGTCGCTGGTCTCGATGCCCACGAGCAAATCCTTGGGCAGGATGCCGGCCGCGCCCTTGGCGAGGATCTTCTCGAGGACGCCGGGGGCGATCTTGCAGCCGCATCCGCCGCCGTGGCTGAACTGGGTGAGCCGAACCTGCATGTCCATCGAGCGCTCCTTGAAAGCATTGCGTGCCAGTCGGGATTTTACGCCCCGCCTTGCGCCAGCATTCCGGCGACCAGGCGACGCACCGCGCGGGCTTCCACCGCCGGGCGGAAGAGGCGGCGGCGGGATGCGCACTCTTCCCGCAGTTGCTCGAGGTATCGGGGCTCACGCAAGGCGCGCTGCAGCAGCCTCGCGAGGCCGGCGGGGTCTGCGGCTTCGAAGTACCCGGAATAGCCGGAGCCGAGCATGCCCACGTTTCCGGGGATGCGGCTCGCGAGAACCGGCGTTCCGGCGGTGACGGCCTCGACGATCACGTTGGCTCCACCTTCGGCGCGGGAGGGGTGCACGAGAAGGTGAGCGGCTCGTATCGCCGCGCGCACGCGCGCATGCGAACGAGCGCCATGGAAGCGATAGCGCGCGTCGTGCGCCTGCAGGGCCGCGGCTTCGTCTCCCAGGCCTTGCTCGAGGGCAGCGCCGAAATGTCGGATGTGGATCGGAAGGCCCCTGGGCAGCAGGCGGACGGCTGCGAACAAGGTCGCGGGATCCTTGACGGCCCGGAGGTGGCCGGCAGCCACACAGTCCAGCCGACCGTCGGGTTTCCTCATGGGTCGCAGCGTTGGCGCGGATTGGAAGACCACCAGCGCCTTGGATCGCAGGGTAGCCGGAAGCCGTTCGCGCGCGTCTTCCTGCAAGGTGACGATGCGGTCGGCGATCTCCAGCGATCGTGCGGCCTCGGCAGTACGCCCCGACTCGCCGTAGATGTCCGTGCCGGTCAGCATCAAAGCCACCGGTCGATCGGGCCAACATTCGTGGAACGCGGCGATGGAGGCGGCGCTGCGGAATGCGTGCAGCGCCACCATCAAGTCCGCCGGCCGCCCGTCCCACTCGGTCTGTACAATGACCTTGCACTTCTCGCGCAGCATTCCGGCCCACCGCGCGGCTGTGCGCCAGTTGCCGTTGTTCGCGTTTCGGGTCCCGGGCGTCACGATGCACACCACAGGTCTGGCGGAGCCCATCGGGCGATTATACGAAGGCGAAACGCTCGCCGATGCGCTGCGCGATGCGCGCACCCGCACGCTCGCGCTTTACGGCCATCTCGACCTCGCGAGCCTGCGCGTCCCGTGCATCCCGACCGTGAATCCTCCCATCTGGGAGTTGGGACACATCGCCTGGTTCCAGGAGATCTGGTGCCTGCGCTACTCGCGCTCGGCCAACGCGGCCGTGCGCCACTCGATCCTGCCGCATGCCGATGAGCTGTTCGATTCCAGCAATGTTGCGCACGACACGCGCTGGCACCTGGACTTGCCGACGGTCCCCGGCGTCTACGCGTACATGGCCAATACCCTCGAGCGCACGCTCGAGGCGCTCGCGCTCACCCCGCCCGACGGCGATCGCTATTTCTTCGAGCTCGCGCTGCTGCACGAGGACATGCATGG
>CAMPHL010000268.1 GCA_946885905.1 uncultured Pseudomonadota bacterium
GCTCGAGGAGGCGTTGCACGCGGCGGCGCGCGGCGAGCGCGGTCGAATGCAGGTGCACCAGTCCAACGCCGCGCGCGCGCAGCCATCGGGCGATGCGCTCGCCTTCCGCGTCGATCCGCTTCGGGTCGAGCGGAAGGAAGCGGCGAGCGGATCCGTTCTCGATCACCTCGGAGCGCTCTCCCACGTGCCAAAGCAGGTGGGGACGTGCGACCGCCGCGGCGACGTCGCGCACGTGGCGGTCGACACCGCCGCCGTGTAGCGATACCAGGTGCAGGACCGCGGTCGATTCCATGCCGCAGTCTAAAATAGCGGCCGCTCACCAAGTGTCTTCGCTTGAAATCTTTTATTCCCGCTCCCGCGCTCGCCCTCCTCGCGGGAGCTTCCCTCTGGGGCGTCGTCTGGTATCCGTATCGGCTGCTCGCGCAGGCGGGCATCGACGGGCTCTGGTCGACGTTCTTCACGTACGGCTTCGCGCTGGTGCTGGGCGTGGTGCTGTTTCCCCGCGAGGCGCGGGTGCTGCGGCGCATTCCGCCCGCGGCGCTCCTCATGGGGCTCGCGATCGGCTGGAGCAACCTGGGCTACGTGCTCGGCGTGCTCGAAGGCGAGGTGATGCGCGTGCTGCTGCTCTTCTACCTCGCGCCGCTCTGGACGCTGCCCATCGCGCGCATCGTGCTCGACGAGCGCCTCGATGGGCCCGGCCTCGCGGTGATGGTCCTGGCTTTCACGGGCGCGATGATCATGCTGTGGCGCCCGGAGCTGGGCTTTCCCTGGCCCGCATCGCGCGCCGAGTGGCTGGGGCTCGCCTCGGGCTTGCTGTTCGCGTTCGGCAACGTGATGGTGCGCAAGCTCCAGGACATGACCGACGTCTCCAAGTCGATCGTGATCTGGGCGGGCGTGACCGTCGCGGCCCTCCTGCACCTGCCCGGCAGCAAGGTGGGCGCGGAGCGTGCGTGGGGGCTCGCCTACGACAACGCCGCGTGGTTGGGCGGCATCGGCGTCTGCCTCTTCGCGATGAGCATCGCGCTGCAGTACGGCCTCACGCGCACGCCCGCCAACCGCGCGATCGTGATCCTGCTCTTCGAGCTCGTGGTGGCCGCCGTGGCCGCGCACTACCTCGCCGGGGAACAGCTGCGCCCGCAGGATTGGATCGGGGGCGGGTTCATCGTCGCGGCGACGGTGGCGACGGGGATCAAGGCCGGGGCTCGACAGTAGACGGCACTTCCCCCTTCCATCCCTTCTTCCTGTGTTCCGCCACCACCGTGGTGAAGATCCCGCCCCTCACGTAGAACTTCGCCGTGAGCCGCATGAAGCGCGGCTCGGTGGCCGCGACCAGGTCATCGAGGATGCGGTTGGTGACGGCCTCGTGGAAGGCGCCCTCGTTGCGGAACGACCAGATGTAGAGCTTGAGGGCCTTGAGCTCCACGCACTTGCGGTCGGCCACGTAGTCCAGGTAGAGCGTCGCGAAGTCCGGCTGGCCGGTCTTGGGGCAGAGGCAGGTGAATTCCGGGATCCGCATGTGGATCAGGAAGTCGCGCTCCGGCCGGGGGTTCGGGAAGGTCTCCAGCTTTTTGCTCGCCTTGGCCATTTCAGCGCGGTTTCGCTCGGGTAAAATGCCATTCTACTGAATGCCCGGCCACCACAATCGGGCAGTCAAAACAATAACTTAACGGCGCCCCGCGGATGCGGGGCGTTGTCGTATCAAGGAAGCTCCCGCCTTGCGACTCACCTCCGTCAAGCTTTCCGGTTTCAAGTCCTTCGTAGATCCCACCAGCATCGCGGTCCCCGGCCAGCTCGTGGGCGTGGTCGGGCCCAACGGCTGCGGCAAGTCCAACGTCATCGACGCCGTGCGCTGGGTGCTCGGCGAGTCCTCGGCCAAGCAGCTGCGCGGCGAGCACATGCAGGACGTGATCTTCAACGGCTCGACGGAGAGGAAGCCGGTCGGGCGCGCCTCGGTGGAGCTCGTGTTCGACAACACGCTCGGCCGGATCGGCGGCGCGTGGGCCGCGTATTCCGAGATCAGCGTGAAGCGCATCCTCACGCGCGAGGGCGACTCCAACTACTACATCAACGGCCAGCACGTGCGCCGGCGCGACGTGCAGGACATCTTCCTCGGCACGGGCCTGGGCCCCCGGGCCTACTCGATCATCGAGCAGGGGATGATCTCGCGCGTCATCACCTCCAAGCCCGAGGAGCTGCGCGTGTTCCTCGAAGAGGCCGCGGGCGTGTCCAAGTACCGCGAGCGCCGCCGCGAAACGGAGCTGCGCCTCGAGGACACGCGCGAGAACCTGTCTCGCGTGGGCGACATCCAGTCCGAGCTCGCGAGCCAGCTCGAACATCTCGCGCAGCAGGCCGAAGTGGCCGCGAAGTACAACGAGCTGCAGGCGCAGCTTGCGCTCAACCACAACCTGCTCGCCTTCACGCGGCTGCGCGAAGCGGAAAGCGCGAAGACGCGCTACTCCAACGAGGTGCAGAAGGTCACGCTGGCGCTCGAAGCCGAGATGGCAAGGCTGCGGGAGAACGAGCGCGCGCTGGAAGAGCTGCGCACGAAGCACTACCAGGGCACCGACCACCTGGCCGAGCTGCAGGGCGGCCTCTACCAGGCCAACGCGGAGGTGCAGTCGCTCGAGCAGGAGATCGCGTTCCTCGCCGAGAACCGGCGCCGCATGGCCTCGCAGCTCGAGGCGATCTCGCGCGAGGCGATGGAAGTCGAGCGCCGCATCGCGGAGGCGAACGCCGAACGCAGCCGGTGCGAAGCCGCGATCGGCGAGGCGCAGGCCACGATCGAGCGGCGCGAGCAGGAGCTGGCGGCCGCTCGCGAGGCGTTGCCGGGGGCCGAAGCGGCGGCCCGCGAGGCCGCGGGGCAAGTGCGAGCGACCGAAGCCGAGATGAACGCGGCGGAGCAGGAGCAGGGGTTGCACCAGGCGCGCGAGTCCCACGCGTTGAAGCTCCTGTCGCAGCTCGAGTCGCGCAAGAACCGCCTCAAGCAGGAGAACATGGCGCTGGTCTTCCCCGAGCCGGAGAAGCTTGCCGCGCTCGAGGAGCGCCGCAAGTCGCTCGCCGAAAGCCTCGCCGGCCTCGAAGGCCGGCAGCGCGAGGCGGAGGCGCGCCTGCCCGCGCTCGAGGAAGAACGGCGCTCGGCGACCACGGCTTTGCAGGAAGCGACGCGGCAGCTCGCCGCGCTCGAAGCCTCGCTCAACGCGTTGCGGTCGCAGCAGGAGCGGCTCGACACCGACTCGAAGCTCAAGGAGTGGATGCAGGCCCACGGCCTGGATCGCGCCGAGCGCCTGTGGCAGGCGATCCGCGTGGACGCGGGCTGGGACGACGCGGTCGAAGCGGCCCTCGGCGTGCGTCTCAATGCGGTGAAGCTGGCCGACGACTCGTCGCTGCCCGAGCTGCTGCGCGACGCCCCTCCCGGCAACTTCGCGGTCTTCGTCGAGCGCGGAGCCCCGGAGGCGGCCTCCGCCGGATCCCACCTGAAGCCCCTGTCGGCGGTCGTGTCGAGCCCGCGCACGGGGGTAGGCGCGTACCTGCGCGATGCGCTCGCCAACGCCTTCATCCTTCCGGAGGGCGAGGACGGCATGGCGCTCGCACGCGTGCTGCCGCCCGGTGGGCTGCTGGTTTCGCGCGCCGGGCACCTTTTCAGTCGCCAGGGCGTGGTCTTCCACGGACCCCAGTCGGAGCTGCACGGTGTCCTGCAGCGCCAGCGCGAGATCGAGGAGCTGCAGGCTCGAATCCCGGAACGCTCGCGCGTCCGCTCGGAGGTCGAGGCACGCCTGCGCGCGCTCGAAGGGGAGCTCCAGGCCGGGCAACAGGAAGCCCGCTCGGTCCGTGAAGAGGTTTCACGCGCGCGCCAGGACAGCCACGGGCTCGAGGTCGACTACCTGAAGCTCACCCAAAGCTCGCAGCAGGCCCAGGCGCGCCGCGAGGCGATCCGCGCGGAGCTTGCCACGCTCGACGAGGAAGAGGGGCGCGAGCGGCTCGAGATGCAGGAGGCGCAGCACGGGCTGGAAGCCGGAGCGGGCAGGATCGATGCGATCGTGCAGCGGCTGGAAGCGCTCGAGGAAGCCGCGCGCGAGGCGCGCGAGCGCCAGGACGCGGCGCGCCTTGCGATCGCCACGGCGGAGCGGCTGCTCGCCGAGGCGCGCTTCGAGGAGCGCAGCTGCCGCGAGAAGGGGGAGGCGCAGGCACGGCTCGCCGTTTCCATGGCCGAGCGCCTGCAGGCGCTCACGTCCAACAAGGAGAACGTGAGCTCGGAGCTGGGCCAGCTCGAGGAAGGCGCGGTGCGCGAGAAGCTCCAGGCGGCGCTCGCCGTGAAGGCCGGGCGCGAGCAGGTGCTCTCGGACGCCCGCTCCGGCCTCGAGCACATCACCGAGGAGCTGCGCGCGCTCGAGGAAGGGCGCATGGCGGTGGAGCAGGGCCTGGAGCCGCTGCGCACGAAGATCACCGAGGCGCGGTTGAAGGAGCAGGAGGCGCTCACGCACGCCGAGCAGTACGCCCAGCAGCTGCAGGAGGCGGGCGTCACGCGCGAGGAGATGGCCGACCAGATGGAGAAGCGCATGGGCTCGCGCGGCATGCAGGCCGAGATCACGCGCTTGACCGAGGAGATTGC
>CAMPHL010000269.1 GCA_946885905.1 uncultured Pseudomonadota bacterium
GCCCGAGGTGATCACCGTCGAGGTCGATTTCGACGGCACCGTGCTCTGGAACGGCGACGTGGTCCCGGACCGCCCGACGCTCGAAGCGCGCCTCTCGGCCGCCGCCGCCCAGCCCATCCAGCCCGAGTTCCACCTGCGCCCGAACAAACTTGTGACCTACAAGCATGTCGCAGGAGTGATGGCCTCGGCCCAGCGCCTGGGCATCACCAAGATCGGCCTCATCGGGGCCGAGCAGTTCCTCGACTAGCCCAGGAGCCGCCGCACCATGCACAGCCGCTTGCGCCCGCTTCTCGCCGCCCTCGCATTCGCCGCCGCCGCGGGGTTCTGCGGCCCCGCCCTCGCCCAGAAGGGCGAGACCGTGCGTCCCGAAGTGGGCAAGCCCCTCCAGGCCGCCCAGGCGTTGGTGAAGCAGCGCAAGGGCCGCGATGCGCTCCACGAAGTCGCCAAGGCGGAGGCCGTGCCCAACCGCACGCCGTACGAGAACTTCCTCATCCAGCAGATGCGCGGCAGCGCCGCGGTCGCCGCCGGCGACAGCGACACCGCGATCAAGGCCTTCGAGGCGGTGCTGGGCTCGGGCCGCGTCTCCGGCCGGGAAGCGACCGCCATGACCCAGGCGGTGGCGGTCGCCTACTACCAGAAGAAGGACTACGCCAACGCGGCGAAGTGGACGCAGCGCTACTTCAAGGAGGGCGGCAACGACGCCTCCATGCGCACGGTGCTGCTGCAGAGCTACTACCTCGGCAACGACTGCGGATCGGTGCAGAAGATGCTGGCCGGCGCGGAAGAGGGCAGCAAGCGTGCGAGCGAGGAGGAGCTGCAGATCCTCGCCAACTGCTACCTGCGCCAGAAGGACAACACCGGCTACGTGAACACGATCGAGAAGCTCGTGATCCACTACCCGAAGAAGGAGTACTGGACGGACCTCCTCGCGCGCGTGCAGAAGAAGTCGGGATTCTCCGATCGGCTGGGCGTGAACGTCTATCGGCTGCGCTTCGCGACCAACAACGCGGGCACCGCCAACGACTACATGGAAATGGCGCAGCTCGCGATGCAGGCGGGCGTGCCGGCCGAGGCCAAGGTCATCCTGGACAGGGGCTACGCATCGGGCCAGCTGGGCAAGGGCGACCAGGCCGAGCGCCATGAGCGCCTGAAGAAGCTCATCGACAAGACGCTCGCGGAGAAGAAGGCCACGCGCGAGGCCGAAGAGAAGGAGGCGCTCGCCGCCAAGGACGGCAACGCGATGGTCGCCATCGGCCTCAACTACGTTTACGAGGGCAACGCCGCCAAGGGCCTGCCGATGATCGAGCAGGGCATCAAGAAGGGCGGCTTGAAGCGTCCGGAGGACGCGAAGCTTCGCTACGGCGAGGCGCTGATCTACGCCGGCCGCAAGGACCGCGCGGTGCAGGTGCTGCGTGACGTGAAGGGCACCGACGGCACCGCGGACCTCGCCCGGCTCTGGGTGCTGCAGGCTCGCGCCTGATTTTTCGCACTCTCCCGACACGCGAAACCGGGGTGCGCCCCGGTTTTTCGCTTCCGGGCCATGGAATAATGTGGCGGTTCCTGACCTTCGTCGCCGTCGCATCTTCCGCGTTCCACCTGTATGCCCCCTGCGGCATCGTGGCGCCCGCACCCGCATGAAAACCCTGGAAACCGACATCCTCATACTGGGCTCCGGCGGCGCCGGCCTCTTCGCCGCGCTGCACGCGCGCCGCGCCGCGCCCGAGCTCGACGTCACCATCGCCGTGAAGGGACTGCTCGGCAAGTGCGGCTGCACCCGCATGGTCCAGGGCGGATACAACGTGGCGCTCGCTCCCGGCGATTCGGTCGAGCGGCACTTCATGGACACCATCGAGGGCGGCAAGTGGCTGCCCGACCAGGACCTCGCCTGGACGCTGGTCACGAAGGCGATCGAGCGCATCCACGAGCTGGAGAACGAGCTCGGCTGTTTCTTCGACCGCAATCCCGACGGCACCGTGCACCAGAAGGCGTTCGCCGGCCAGACGTTCGACCGCACGGTGCACAAGGGCGACTTGACCGGCATCGAGATCATCAACCGGCTCGCGGAGCAGGCCTGGGTGAGCGGGGCGCGGCGGCTGGAGGAACATCGCGCGGTGGAGATCATTCCCGCCGCGGGCGGCGGCGCGATCGCGGGCGTGCTGATGATCGACATGCGCTCGGGAGATCTGGCGCTCGTGCGTGCGCGCAGCGTCCTGCTCGCCACGGGCGGCGGGCCGACGATGTACCGCTACCACACGCCCTCGGGCGACAAGAGCTGCGACGGGCTGGCGATGGCGCTGCGCGCGGGGCTCACGCTGCGTGACATGGAGATGGTGCAATTCCACCCGACCGGCCTGCTCGCCGGGTCCGGCACCCGCATGACCGGCACCGTGCTCGAGGAGGGCCTGCGCGGCGCGGGCGGCTACCTCCTGGACGGCGCGAGCGAGCGCTTCATGCACAAGTACGACCCGCGCAACGAGCGCGCGACGCGCGACATCGTTTCGCGTGCGATCTTCGCCGAGATGCGCGCCGGCCGCTCGACCCCCAACGGCGGGGTGTATCTCGCGATGGGGCACCTCGGGCCCGACGAGGTGCGCAGGCAGTTCCGCGGCATGGTGGAGCGTTGCGCCGACTGCGGCTTCGACCTCGCCGGCGGACTCGTCGAAGTGGTGCCCACGGCCCACTACATGATGGGCGGCGTGGAATTCTCCGCGGATTGCCGCACGGCGATCGAGGGCTTGTTCGCCGCGGGAGAGGACACGGGCGGCGTGCACGGCGCCAACCGGCTGGGCGGCAATGGCGTGGCC
Source organism: uncultured Pseudomonadota bacterium (assembly GCA_946885905.1). The sequence continues at coordinate 2,805 of CAMPHL010000269.1, forward strand.
AACTCCACCGTCTTCGGCGCCATCGCGGGCGACTCGATGGCGGCGGCGACGGCGAAATCCGGCGCCCGACGCGAGCCGGACAACGTCGCGCTCGCGGCGGCACGCGAGCGCGCGCTCTCGCCGCTCGGCAGGCCGGCCGGGGAAAGCCTGGAGGAGGTGCGAGAGGCGCTGTACCAGGTGATGTGGGACGACGTGGGGATCCTGCGCGATGCCGCGGGGCTCGCACGGGCGGGCGCGCGCCTGGCCGGCCTGCGCGACCAACTCCACCGCGTCGGCATAGCGGGCAGCGACTTGCGCTACAACCTCACGTGGCAGGATTGGCTCAACCTCGACAGCCTCATCACCGTGAGCGAATCCATCCGGGCCTCGGCCGCGGCGCGCTGCGAATCGCGCGGCGCCCACTTCCGCGAGGACTTTCCGGACACCGGAGAGCTCGCCGCATCGGCCTATTCGCGCGTTCGCCTTCCGCCGGCCGCCGCGGTGGGCGCAGGCGGCTTCGAAGTCACCTTCCAACCGGTGCGCTTCACGCGCGTGCGCCCCGGCCAGTCGCTGCTCCCCGCATGAGCTCCGAGCGCATCCCTGCAGGCGAGCTCGAGCGCCTCATGCAGGCGGCGCTTCGCGCGAGCGGAGCCACGGAGGGCATGGCAGCAGCGACCGCGCGCGCGCTCGCCACGGCCGAGCTGGAAGGCCTCGCCTCGCACGGGGCCTCGCGGGTACCGCAATACTGCGGGCACCTTCGCAATGGGCGCGCGACGGGCTCTGCCGTTCCGCGCGTGAGTCGCGATTCGCGCGCCGCATGCGTCGTGGACGCAGGCGGTGGCCTCGCCTTCCATGCGCTCGAGGTGGGCGTCGCGGAGGCGACCCGGAGGGCCGCGGAATTCGGCGTCGCCTTCGTCGCGATCGCCAACAGCAACCACTTCGGCGTGGCGGCGTATCATGCCGAGCCGCTGGCGCGTGCGGGGCTCGTGGGCATCGCGATGGGCAACTCGCCGGCGGCCATGCCGGCTTGGGGCGGCAAGCGCGCGCTGTTCGGCACGAACCCGATCGCGGCGGCATTTCCGCGCCGGGGCGCCGATGCGCTCTCGATCGACCTCTCGCTCTCGGCCGTGGCGCGTGGCCGCATCATGCTGGCGGCGAAGAAGGGCGAGCCGATCCCCGAGGGTTGGGCGCTCGACGCAGACGGCCGTCCCACCACCGATGCGAAGGCTGCCCTCGAGGGCAGCATGCTCCCCGCGGGCGGCGTGAAGGGCGCGATGCTCGCCCTGGTCGTCGAGCTGCTCGTGGCCGCGCTGTCGGGCTCCGCCTTCGGCTATGAATCGGACAGCTTCTTTACCGACGAAGGCCGGCCGACGCGCATCGGCCAGGCGCTGCTCGCCATCGATCCGCGCGCGCTGGCGGGCGAGGCGGTATACCTCGAGCGCGTGGAGTCGTTGATCGCCGCGATGACCGAAGACCCCGAGGTGCGCCTGCCCGGGGCGCGCCGGCGCAGCAATGCCGAGCGCGCGCGCCGTGAGGGCCTCGATGTGCCCGCCGAGCTGCTCGCGCGCATCCGCGCGCTCGCCGGCTGATGTCCGAAGCGTTCCAGGCGTGCCTGCGCGCGCCCTTCGCCACGCTCGGCATCACGACCTCGGACACGCACGTGACCGGCATCCGCTTCCTCGCGCCGGCGACGCCGTCCAAGGCGCCGAAGCGCGATACGATCGCCTACCTCGCCTGCATCCAGCTCCAGT
>CAMPHL010000270.1 GCA_946885905.1 uncultured Pseudomonadota bacterium
GTGCTGGACGTGGCCGGGAAGGATCCCAAGGCGCCGGAAGCTCGCGCCGCAAAGGCGGCGTTCACCGCGAAGGGCGGCGAGGTGGCGCGCGAGTGGCCCCACCTGCGTTGCGCGCTCGTGGTCGACGGATTGCTCGGCGTCGGCCTCGCGCGCGACGTGGATCCTCCGTTCGCCGGCGTGATCGAACGGATCAATTCGGCCGGATGCCCGGTTCTCGCCATCGACGTCCCGAGCGGCCTCGACTCGGACACGGGCCACGCGCGCGGCGCTTGCGTGCGGGCGAGCCACACGATCACCTTCATCGCGCTCAAGCCGGGCCTGCTCACCGGCCAGGGTCCCGAGCTTTGCGGGCGCCTCGAGGTCGACGACCTTGGAACCGGCGAAGCCTCGGCCGCCGCCGCGCCCGGATCGGACCTGGGACCGGGCGACGTGCGCACGTGGCTTTCACCGCGAGCACGCGACTCGCACAAGGGCACGTTCGGAACGATGGCGGTGGTCGGCGGCAACCGCGGCATGGTGGGCGCGGCCCTCCTCGCCGGCCGTGCGGCGCTGCACTGCGGCGCGGGCAAGGTCTTCGTCGGCCTGCTCGCCCCCGATGGGCCCACCGTGGACGTCGCCCAGCCCGAGCTGATGCTGCGACCCGTGGACGATGCGCTCACCGCCCACGTGCTCGTGGTCGGTCCCGGCGCCGGCGCCTCGCTCTCGACCACTTCGGCGTCGATGTTCGAGCGCATCGTGCTGCCCGCCGTCATCCATAGCGCCAAGCCGCTGGTGATCGATGCGGACGCACTGAATGCCGTCTCCGTGCACGAGTCGCTTCGCACCGCGCTCGCGGCGCCGAGAAAGGCGCCCACGCTCCTCACGCCGCACCCGGGAGAAGCCGCGCGCCTGCTGCGCACCGACAGCAAGGCCGTCCAGGCCGACCGCGTCGCCGTGGCAGTGGAGATCGCGCGTCGCTTCCACGCCGAAGTCGTCCTCAAGGGCGCGGGCAGCATCTGCGCTTCGCCCGACGGGCGCTGGTCGATCAACACGACCGGCAATCCGGGGCTTGCGAGCGCAGGCACCGGCGACGTCCTCGCCGGCATGATGGGTGCCTTCCTCGCCCAGGGGCTCACCGGCGCGCAGGCGCTTCGCTATGCCGTGTGCCTGCACGGCGCGGCCGCCGACGCCCTCGTCGCCCGCGGCATCGGCCCCGCGGGCCTCACCGCTTCCGAGCTCATCCCCGAGGCGCGCCGCTTGCTCAACGATTGGACGCTTCGCTCCGGGTAAAGCGGGTAAAGCGGGTCAAAGCGGGTCAAAGCGGGTCAAGGCGGGAAGCAGAGGAATCAGGGGAATCAGAGAAGGGCGCTGGGATATTCGTGCCGGTGATCAACGTAGCCTCGATTCAACTCATTGCCTTTCCCTGCTTCCCCTGATTCCTCTGCTTCCTGCTTTGCGCTGCTTTTACTTCCCGCTTTCCCCTGCTTCAACTTTCCCCTGCTTTAACATGCGGCCATGAGCGAACGCGAATCGATGCAATACGACGTCGTCGTCGTGGGCGCGGGCCCCGCAGGACTCGCGGCCGCGATACGGCTGAAGCAGCTCTGCGCCGGGAAGGGCAGGGACTTCTCGGTCTGCATCGTCGAAAAGGGCTCCGAGGTCGGCGCGCACATCCTCTCGGGCGCGGTCATGGACCCGCGCGCGCTGACCGAGCTCTTCCCGGACTGGAAGGACAAGGACGCGCCGCTCAAACAGCCCGTGACCGAGGATCGCTTCCTCTTCCTCACCGAAGGCGGCTCCTTCAAGGTGCCCGGATGGGCGCTGCCGGCGTGCTTCGCGAACCACGGCAACTACATCGTGAGCCTCGGCAACGTGTGCCGCTGGCTGGGCGCGCAGGCCGAGGCCGCGGGCGTGGAGATCTACCCGGGCTTCGCCGCCGCCGAAGTCCTGTACACGGACGACGGACGCGTCAAAGGCGTGGCTACGGGCGACATGGGCATCGGCAAGGGCGGCGAGAAGACGTCGCGCTACCAGCCGGGCATGGAGCTGCACGCCAAGTACACCGTGTTCGCCGAAGGCTGCCGCGGCAACCTCGGCAAGTCCCTGCAGCAGCGCTACAAGCTGCGCGAAGGCGTGGCGCCGCAGGTCTACGGCATCGGCGTGAAGGAGCTGTGGGAAGTCAAGCCGGACAAGCACGTTCCCGGCCTCGTGATGCACGGCGCCGGCTGGCCGCTCGCCGCGGACACGTACGGCGGCTCGTGGATGTACCACGCCGAGAACAACCAGGTCTCGGTCGGCCTCGTGGTGGGCCTGGGCTACGCCAATCCCTATCTCCACCCCTTCGAGGAGATGCAGCGCCTGAAGACCCATCCGGCGATGCGCGGCTTCTTCGAAGGCGGCCGGCGGCTGGCCTACGGCGCGCGCGCCCTCACCGCCGGGGGCCTCCAGTCGCTGCCGAAGACGGTGTTTCCCGGCGGCGTGCTGGTGGGCGACGACGCGGGCTACCTCAATGCCGCGCGGATCAAGGGCTCGCACGCGGCGCTCAAGTCGGGAATGCTCGCGGCCGAAAGCGCGTTCGAGGCGCTCGCCGCCGGGCGTGAACGCGACGAGCTCGGGGCGTATCCCGAAGCCTTCCGCAAGAGCTGGCTGCACGAGGAGCTGCACCTCGCGCGCAACTTCAAGCCGCTCATGTCGGGCAACCTCTACACCGGAGCGCTGATGGTGGGCATCGACCAGGTCGTGTTCCGTGGCCGCGCCCCGTGGACGCTTACGCACCGGCAGGCCGACCACGAAAAGCTCCGGCCCAAGTCGCAGTGCACGCCGATCGCGTATCCGAAGCCCGACGGCGTGCTCACCTTCGACCGGCTCTCCTCGGTGTTCGTTTCGAATACCAACCACGAGGAGGACCAGCCCTCGCACCTGAGGATCACGGATCCGTCGATCCCCGTATCCGTCAACCTGACCGTTTACGACGGTCCCGAGACGCGCTACTGTCCTGCCGGGGTGTACGAATTCGTGATGGAGGACGGCAAGCCGCGCCTCCAGGTGAACGCCCAGAACTGCGTGCACTGCAAGACCTGCGACATCAAGGACCCGAAGCAGAACATCGAGTGGGTGGTCCCCGAAGGTGGCGGCGGACCGAACTATCCGAACATGTAGGAGGTTTGCGATGAAGACCGTGGCCGAGCTCCTGCGCACCAAGCCCACGCGGGCGATCGTGAGGGTCTCCCCCGAGCAGTCCGTGCTCGAAGCGATCAAGATCCTCGCCGCCGAGAACATCGGCGCCGCCATCGTGATGTCCGGCGAGAGGCTCGCGGGCATCTTTTCCGAGCGCGACTACACCCGCAAGGTGATCCTCAAGGGCCGCGCCTCGGACACCACCCGCGTCGAGGAGATCATGACCCCCAACGTCGTGGTCGTGAACCCGCGCACCAAGACGCGCGACTGCATGGCGCTCATGACCGAGAAGAACATCCGCCACCTGCCGGTCGTGGACGAGGGCCGCGTGATCGGCATGGTTTCGATCCGCGACATCGTGAGCGACATCATCGCGGACCAGGATTTCACCATCGAGCAGCTGGAGCATTACATCAGCGGCCAGTAGGAGACGTTGCTCCAGCTTCGCGGCCTCGCCAAGGCATTCGCGCCGGGCACCGCCCTCCTCCATGACCTAGAGCTCGACGTCGCGCCCGGCGAGTGGGTCGCGGTGGTGGGCGAGTCGGGGTCGGGCAAGTCCACGCTGCTCAACATCGTCGCGGGCCTCGACCGGCCCGACGCGGGCGAGGTGCGCCTGGACGGCAAGCCGGTCGATTACGCCGACGACGAGGCGCTCGCCCTCTGGCGGCGGCGCCACCTGGGGTTCGTCTTCCAGGCCTTCCACCTCCTTCCCTACCTCACCGTGGGAGAGAACGTCGCGCTTCCGCTCGCCCTCCTCGGCTCGGGCGCCGCCGAGCGCGCCGCGCGCGCCGAGGCGCTGCTCGCCGCGGTCGGGCTCGCGGGCTTCGAGGCGCGCCGTCCCGGCACGCTTTCGGGCGGCGAGATGCAGCGCGCCGGGATCGCTCGCGCGCTCGCGCACTCGCCGCGCCTGCTGCTCGCCGACGAACCGACCGGCAACCTCGACGAAGCCGCCGCCATCAGGGTACTCGATTGCCTCGGCGATGCGGTTCGCCAATCGGGCGCCGCCGCGCTCATGGTCACGCACTCGCCGCTAGCTGCCGCGCGTGCCGACCGCGTGCTGCGGCTCGTGCACGGAAGGCTGGAGGTGTCGTCGCCCGCCTCCAGGAGAGGGCCGCAGTGAGCGTCATGCCGGCCGCCGTGATCCTCCAACTGCTGCGAGGCACGTTGCGCGCGAGCCCACTTCGCCTCGTGCTCACCCTGGCGTGCATCGCGCTCGGGGTCGCGCTCGCCGGCGCCGTCCAGACCATCCATGCTTCCGCGCTCGCCGAGGTCGATCGAGCCGCGCGCGCCCTCTCGGGCCAGGCCGAGATCGAGGTGCGCGGCCCCCGAAGCGGCTTCGAC
>CAMPHL010000271.1 GCA_946885905.1 uncultured Pseudomonadota bacterium
CAGGAAGAGCGCGATGCGCTGCGTGAAGTAGACCTGCAGCCGCGCGGGATCTTCGGTGCCGATCTCGCGCATGCGCGCGCGCGCCGCGGGCCACGTCTTCCATTGCGACTTCTCCACCTCGTCGCCGCCCACGTGGATGTAGGGGCTCGGGAAGAGCGCCATCACCTCGCGCAGCACGTCCTCGAGGAAGGCGAAGGTCGCGTCGTCGACGTTGAACGCGTTGTGATAGACGCCCCAGTCCGCGGGCACGGCCGTGGGAGGCCGGGAGGTCGCGGCGAGCCGCGGGTACGCCACGATGGCCCCGGTCGCGTGCCCGGGCATCTCGATCTCGGGGACGATGGTGATCCCGCGCTCCGCGGCGTAGCTCACCAGCGCGCGCACGGTGGCCTGCGAATAGTAGCCGCCGTACATGCGCGGCTTTCCCGTCGCCGGATCGAGGTCCTCGGCGGCGGCGGCCCCGGCAGGCACGCGCCAGCCGCCCACCTGCGCGAGGCGCGGGTATTTGAGGATCTCGAGCCGCCACGCCTGGTCGTCGGTGAGGTGCCAGTGCAGGACGTTCAGCTTGTGCAGCGCCATCCAGTCGATGAATCGGCGGACGAATTCGGGTGACTGGAAATGGCGCGCGGAATCGAGCAGCACGCCGCGCCAGGCGAAGCGCGGCGCGTCTTCGATCTCTACGGCGGGGAGCGTGGCCGCGCCCTTGCGAGCCTTCGACAGCAGCTGCCAGAGTGTGGCGGTGGCGTGCGAGAAGCCCGCCTCGGTCGAGGCCGTGAGCACCGCGCCTTTCGGGGTCACCTCGACGCGGTAAGCCCCGGGCGGGGCGTTGCGCACGCGCCGGAATGCGATCGCGCGGGCGGGCAGGTCGTGGCGCACGCGAAGCTTCAGGCCGTGCGTGCGCGCCACGAGGTCCGCGAAGTTGGCGGCCGCGCGCTGCGCGCCGACGTCACCCGCCTCCACCGCGAGCGCGGTGGCATTGGTCACGGCGAACGACCCCGCCCTGGGCTTGACCGATTCCGGTATCGGCACGATGGGCGGCTCGGCGCCCTCCGCGGGGAAGGCCGCGAGGAAGAGGACGGTTGCGGCGATCGCGGCGCTACGGGTCATGGGCGTGAAAAAAGGGCGGAACCTGAGAGGCTCCGCCCTCAAAGGGGCCTCACCCCTGGGAGAGGATCTAGAGCTTCATCCGCAGGCCGAAATAATACTGCCGGCCATTCGTGTAGAAGGCGCGAGGCTGGTCCTCGTTGTAGCCGTAGTACTTGAGGATCGGGTCGTTCAGGTTGAGCGCGTCGAGCGTGATCGCGAAGTTCTTGTTGATCGCGTACGACAGCGACATCGAAAGCACACCGGTGTCGTCCTGGTATTGCGGCGAGCTGCGGTCCAGGCCCACGAAGAACGACGAGCGATAGGTGTATGCCAGCCGCGCGCCGAATCCGTGGTTCTCATAGTAGCCCACGATGTTGTACGTGTTCTTCGAAGCGCCCACGAGGTCCGTGATGCAGGGCGTGAACGGCGGCGGGTTGCTCGGGCAGCTGCGCTTTTCCTCGGCGTCCGCGTAGGTGTAGTTCACGGCGCCGCCGAAGCCGTTGGCGAAAGCCTGCTGCCAGGCGAGCTCGAACCCGGACACACGGCCTTTGCTGCTGACCGGCGCCGAGATCGTGTACGTGCGGAACTGGTTGTCGCGGATGTTGAGCAGCTGCGTCTGGTACGTGCCGAACGCCACGTAGTTGTCGAGGTTCATGTGGAACACGCCCGCCGAGAGCAGCGCCCGCGGCTGGAAGTACCACTCGAACGTCGCGTCGAAGTTGTCCGACAGGATGGGCTTGAGGTCGGGGTTGCCGCCGTTGCCCGTGAGCGTGATGTCGTCGGCGGTGATCGAGCCGCCCAGCGCGCTGAAGTCCGGGCGCGCCATCGTGCGCGCCGCCGCGAAGCGCAGCACCTTGGTCGCGTCGAGCTCGTACTTGAAGTTGGCGCTCGGCAGCCAGTCGTCGTACGTGTTGGCGACCACGTTCTTGTAGTACGAGCCGAAGGCCGAGGTCGTGATGGCGCCCGGGACCGAGCAGGGCCCCAGCGCCGCGCAATCCCCGTCGGCTTGCTGCGGGATGCCCACGTTGACCGTCACTTCCTCCTTGGTCTTCACGAAGCGCACGCCCACGTTGCCGCTCCAGTTGGGACCGTCGAAGTTGGCCATCACGTAGGCCGCGGAGACCTTCTCCTTCAGCGCGAACTCGCCCGGCCAGAACTGGCGCGTCACCGGGTCGCGGTTGGAATAGATGTCGCCCCAGGCCTCGAGCACGTCCGGGTCCAGCATCCAGACCTGGCGCGGCCAGTTGCCACCCAGCCTGTTGCCGAAGTCGCCCGGATAGGTCTCGCCGTTCCAGGCCGGCAGGTTCGCGGCGTTGAACGGGTCGGCGGCGAAGTTCGGGCCCTGCGCGACCTGGTGCGTGTCGCGCGTGTGCTCGGCGCCGCGCACTCCGAACTTCACGCTCTGCAGCATGCCCTGCGTGAAGGCCCATGCGCCGTCGACCTGCGCGTACTTCTCCTCGTCGCGCGTGCCGGCCGGGCTCGCGCCGAAGATCCAGTCGAGCGCGGTGCCGGCGAAGTTGCCCGGGTTGCCGCTGGGGAATGCCACGTCCACCGGCGAGCCGATGCCGTTCATGCGGTAGGTGGCGCCGGTGTTGAACACGTCGCCCTCGAACACCGCCTGCTTGGGCGTCTCGCCTTCGCCCTTGGTATTGCCGATCTTGGCCGCGAGGTCGAAGCGGTCGGAGACGCGCCACTTCGCGTCGAGCGTCACGAACTGCGTCTCGGAGTACGTGCCGGGACGGTAGATCTCATCGACGATGGCGTACTGCGCGTTGTTTCCGGGCGTGCCCGCGTTCGCCCACGATGCCGCGGTGAGGGTCCCGTTGGACACCGTGTACGAGGATGGCACGCGATTGTCGGTCCCGATCACGCGGCTGCCCCAGAACATCCAGTTCCGGTTGTAGTTGGTGGCCTCCAGGTGCGAGCGGAAGGCCGAGAGGTCGAGCTCGAAGCCCGGGGCGGGCCGCACCTGCACATCGATCATGCCGCCCCGGCGCTCGCGTTCCTGCTCGAAGAGCGCCGAGCCGATGAGGGTCGGGTACCAGACGTTCGCGAGGTCGGCACGCGCGGTCGCGAGCGCGCTCGTGGGCGCGATCTGCGAATAGCCGAGGATTTCCTGGCCGTCGCGCCTCAAGCTCCTCTTTTCCCAGAAACCCTGCACCAGCACGCCCGCGGTGTTCGCGTCGTTCTTCCAGTTGGCGAGGACGTTGAACTGGCCGTCGGTCTTGTCGGGCAGGTCCGCATAGACGCCGCCCACGAAGCCCTCGAGCGTCACGGGCTTCGAGAACTGCAGCGGCCTGCGCGTGAGGATGTCCACCGCCCCGGCCACGCCGCCTTCGGTCAGGTCCGCGGTCGCGCTCTTGCGCACGATGACCTGCCCCACGAGCTCGGAGGGCAGCATGGAAAAGCTCACGCTGCGTCCCACGAGGCCCACCTGGTCGAGCACGAACCAGTCGCCCGAGGCGATCGGATGCCCGTTCACGAGGGTCTGGGTGAGCGAGGGATTGGTGCCGCGCATCGACACCCTGTCGTTCTCGTCGAAGCCGCCCGATCCGCCCGACTGCGAGCTGATGGTCACGCCGGGAACACGCTGCACCGAGTCGGCCACGTTCTTGTCGGGCATCTTGCCGATGTCCTCGGCGGTGATGACTTCGACCACCGCATCGGCGGCGCGCTTGGCCTCGATCGACTTCTCCATCGACGCCCGGATACCCGTGACGGTGATGGTGTCCAGTGGGGTTGCGGGTGCCGCCTGCTGGGCTTGGGCCGGTGCGGCGCCGAGCAGGGCGAGTGCGATTGCGGAAGCGATGGGCTTTTGCTTGAACGTCATGTTTTTCTCCCCCGAGGAAAGCGTTGGTCCCAGTGCCAATGCCAATCTACTACCAATGTAAGCCAATGTGGTACCACTTTGTCAAGTGTTTGCAAATTGGTATTTCACTGGTACGATCCACGCCATGACTTCCCTGGCCGAACTCCTCCGTCCCCTGGACCCCAAGAGCAGCCTGCCGCTGTACCAGCAGCTCCAGCGCTCGCTGCGCGAGGCGATCGAGAACCGCGCCCTGGGTCCCGATGACGCGCTGCCGGCGGAGCGCCAGATCGCCGCCGAGCTGGCGATCTCGCGCATCACCGTACGCAAGGCCATCGAGGGGCTGGTCGAGGAAGGCCTGCTGGTGCGCCGGCAGGGGTCGGGCAACTTCGTGGCCGCGCGCATCGAGAAGAACTTCGCCAAGCTCACCTCGTTCTCCGAGGACATGCGCGCGCGCGGGCGCACGCCCAGGAGCGAGTGGATCAAGCGCTCGGCTGGGCAGGTGACGCCCGAAGAGGCGCTCACGCTGCGCCTGTCGCCCGGCGCGCCGGTCTATCGCTTCCACCGCCTGCGCTTCGCCGACGACGCGCCCATGTGCCTCGAGT
>CAMPHL010000272.1 GCA_946885905.1 uncultured Pseudomonadota bacterium
TGGAGATGCTGGAGCAGGAACTGGCGCGGCTGCCGGCCGGCCGCTACTGCTGGGGCGACACGCCGACGCTGGCCGACTGCTGCCTGGTGCCGCAGATCTTCAACGGGCAGCGCTTCGGCGTGGATTTCTCCGGGCTGCCGCGCACGATGGGCAGCGTCTCCGGCTTCACGCGCGCGAGCCGCGCGAGGTTGCGCGGCGAGAGCATCGCGTCGTCGATCTGGGCGACGATCTTCGACAGGTCGCGGATGTTGCCGTCCTTGTCGGCCATGCCGGGCTTCTCCTTGCCCGGGGCGCCATACCTCAAGAGTTTCATTTTTGTTCGCTCCTGGTCAAACCAAGACTGTGGGAAGGAAAGGAAGAAGAAGGAATGGAACAAAGGCGAATGATGGTGATTCGCGGCTGCGTTCGCCGTGACCTCGGTCAATTCGCAGCTTTGCTTCCCTTCCTTGTTTTTCTTCCTTTGCTTCCCACCAGTCCTGGTTCAAATTCAAAGTGACATGCCGCCGTCGACGAACACCGCCTGGCCGGTCATGAAGGACGATTCGCCGGACACAAGATAAACGAAAGTCTCGGCGATTTCCTCGGCGGTCGCGAGCCGCCCCATCGGCTGGCGGGCGATGAAGTCCTTGCGCGCCTGCACCGGGTCGGCGAAGGCCTTGATGCGTTCGCCCAGCGAAGGCGTGTCCACCGTGCCGGGGCAGACGCAGTTCACGCGGATGTTCTGCTTCACGTGGTCGATGGCGAGCGCGCGCGTGAAGCCCGCGACCGCGGCCTTGCTCGCGGCGTAGGCGAGCCGGTTGGGCGCGGCCTTCCCGGCGCCGAGCACCGAGGCCATGTTGAGGATCACCCCGCCGCCGTTGGCGACCATCTTGGGCAGCATCGCCCTGGTCACCAGGAACATCGAGCGGACGTTCACGTTGAAGCTCTTGTCCCAGTCCTCCACGCGGCAGTCGAGGAGGGTGCCCTGGTGCACCCATCCCGCGCAGTTGAAGAGGATGTCCACGGCGCCCGTCCTTTCGACGAAAGCCGCGACGGCCTCCTCGTCGGTCACGTCGAGCGGCGAAGTATCGATCCCGCCCGAACGCGCGAGAGTGGCAAGGGAGTCGGGGTCGATGTCGGTGGCGACGACCTGCGCGCCTTCGCGAGCGAAGGCCAGGGCCGCGGCGCGGCCCATGCCGGCGCCGGCGGCGGTGACCAGCGCGCGCTTGCCGGCAAGGCGAGTACCCATGGTTGTTCTCCGTGCTAGAGTGGCCTTCAAACTGGCCTGACCACTTTACCAGATCATGCCGCTCACGGCCGTCGACAACCGCCGCCTGTACCGCCAGATCGCCGACCAGATCGCGGCGTTGATCGAAGGCGGCGAGTATCGCGCGGGCCAGCGAATTCCTCCCGAACGCGACCTCGCGAAGCAGCTGGGCGTCTCGCGCCCGTCGGTGCGCGAGGCCCTCATCGCGCTCGAGGTCGAAGGCTACGTCGAGGTGCGCATGGGCTCGGGCGTCTACGTGACCGGCCGGCGCGAGGGCGCGGCCCTCGCCGCGGGCGGCTCGGGGCCCTTCGAGCTCATCCGCGCGCGCTGGATGATCGAGTCGGAATGCGCGGCTCTCGCGGCGAAGAACGCCACGAAGGCGCAGGTGAAGGCGATCGAGGAGGCCCTCGACGAGATGGAGTCGGCCCGCGACAAGGGCTCGATGCCGCTCGACGCCGATCGCGCGTTCCACCTGCGCATCGCGGAAGCGACCGGCAACAGCGCCCTGGCCCTGGTCGTGCAGACGCTGTGGGACCAGCGCATGGGGCCGCTCTTCCTGCGGCTCGAGCACCACTACGACTCGCCCGCGCTCTGGACCGTGGCGATCAAGGAGCATCGCGACATCGCCGCGGCGATCGCGCGCCACGACGGCGGCGCCGCCAGGAGCGCCATGCGCAGGCACATGGACCACGCGGCCAGGCGCTTCAGCACGAGCTGGGACAAGAGGAAGAAGAAGTGACGCACCCGTCCAAGGCGACCGACGCCATCCTCGAAAGGACGGCGGAGGAGTTCGCGGTCCACGACGAGCCGGTCGATCTCTCGGCCTGCCGCTTCGAGGACTGGTGCGCGCTGGCGCTGTTCTGGGCGCTCGCGCTGATCGTCTTCTACCAGTTCTTCACCCGCTACGTGCTCAACGATTCGGCCTCGTGGACCGAGGAGATCGCGCGCTACTTCCTGATCGGCGTCGCGTTCGTGGGCGCCGCGGTGAACGTGCGCAAGAACAACCACATCCACGTGGATTTCGTCTATCGGCTCATCCCGCGCGCGGCCGGCCGCGTGATGTCCACGGCGGTGGACCTCGCCCGCATCGCGTTCTTCGCCTACTGCATCCGGCTCACGTACCTGCTGATCACCAAGATCGGCTCCTCGCGCATGGCGATCGTCGACCTGCCCATGGGGCTCGTCTACGGCGTGGTGATGTTCGGGTTCGTGCTCATGACGGTGAGGGCGGTGCAGGTGGCGATCGGCAACTGGCGGCGGGGTCATTCGGTGCTGGAGCGCCCGGAACTTGCGGACGAGATGAAATGACGACCCTGGGGAGGGGGAAACCCTGATGGGTCCGGGAACCTTCAAGCTCCTCTTCCTGGGTCTCATGGCCTCCGGGCTGCCCGTCTTCATCGCGATGGCGGGCTCCTCGCTCATCTACGTGATGGTGTCGGGGAATGTGCCGGACTTCGTCGTGATCCACCGGATGGTCGGGGGCCTCGACTCCTTCCCGTTGCTCGCCGTTCCGTTCTTCATCCTCGCCGGCAACCTCATGAACTCCGCCGGCATCACCCATCGCATCTACGCCTTCGCGCTCGCCCTGGTGGGCTGGATGAGGGGAGGGCTGGGCCACGTGAACATCGTGGGCTCGGTGGTGTTCGCCGGCATGTCCGGCACGGCGATCGGCGACGCGGCGGGCCTGGGCACCGTCGAGATCAAGGCGATGCGCGACCACGGCTACTCGGCCGAATTCGCCGTGGGCGTGACCGCGGCCTCGGCTACGCTCGGGCCGATCATCCCGCCGTCGCTGCCCTTCGTGATCTACGCCCTGTTCGCCAACGTGAGCGTCGGCGCGCTGTTCCTCGCGGGGATCCTGCCCGGCCTGGTGATGGCGGTGCTGATGATGCTCACCGTCGCCTTCTTCGCCCACAGGAACAAGTGGGGCGGGGATATCCCCTTCGAGCGCCGCCGCGTCCTGAAGGGCCTCACGGAGGCCGCGGTGGTGATCGGATGGCCGGTCGGCATATGGGCGCTGGTGCAGGCGGGCCTGCATCCGCAGCTCACGGTCCTGGGCGCGATCGTGCTGATCTTCCTCGCCGACTGGAAATTCCGCTTCGAGGCGGTCCTGCCGATCATGACCCCGGTGCTCCTCATCGGGGGCATGTCCACCGGCGTCTTCACCGCCACCGAAGGCGCCATCGCGGCCTGCGTCTGGGCGCTCTTCCTCGGCATCGTCTGGTACCGCACGATGTCGCTCAGGCGCCTCGTCAAGGTCTCCATGGACACCATCGAGACCACGGCCGCGGTGCTCCTCATCGTCGCGGCCGCCTCGATCTTCGGCTGGATGCTCACGGCGACCCGCACGACCGAGATGATCGCGACCTGGGTGCTGTCGATCACGACCGAACCGTGGACGTTCCTGCTGCTCGCGAACCTGCTGATGCTCTTCGTGGGCTGCTTCCTCGAGCCGACCGCCGCGATCACGATCCTCGTGCCCATCCTGCTGCCGATCGTGCACAAGCTCGGGATCGATCCGGTGCACTTCGGGCTGGTGATGGTGCTGAACCTCATGATCGGGCTGCTGCACCCGCCGATGGGGCTGGTGCTCTTCGTGCTCGCGCGGGTGGCGAAGCTCTCGGTCGAACGCACCACGATGGCGATCCTGCCGTGGCTCGCGCCGCTGCTCGTGAGCCTGGGGATCGTGACCTACATTCCGGCGATATCCTTGTGGCTGCCGGCGCAGTTCAGGTAGGTGGGCGATACTTTGCAGGCAAATCTTTGGAACACGGATGAAACGGATAAAGCGGATGAACACGGATTGAAGCGGGTGCTTCGTGCCTACGGTTATCGAAGGCACGGGACATTCATCGGGTTATCCGTGTTTATCCGATTCATCCGTTTCATCCGTGTTCCAAAGGTTTGCCTTTCCGCAAGCCACCAACGGTTGAAGCCATGCTCAGAGAAACTCCGCTGTACCTCCGCCTGAACCCCGCCGACGACGTGGTGATAGCCTGCCGCGAGCTGGAGGCGGGCACCAACCTGCTGAACGAAGGCGTGGTCGTAAAGGAGCGCATCCCGGCCGGCCACAAGGTCGCGGTGCGCGCGATCGCCGCGAACGCGCCGGTGCGCCGCTACAACCAGGTGATCGGGTTCGCGACGCAGGCCCTAGCGCCGGGCGCCCACGTCCACCTGGTCGAGAGCATGGCCAAGCGCTGCCGGTTC
>CAMPHL010000273.1 GCA_946885905.1 uncultured Pseudomonadota bacterium
GCGGCTTCGAGGCGTTCGAGGACGCGCGCATGAAGTTCGACGTGCGCTACTACCTCGTGGCCATCCTCTTCATCCTCTTCGACCTCGAGATCGCCTTCCTCTTCCCGTGGGCCATCGTGCTGCAGGAGATCGGCTGGTTCGGCCTGGTCGCGATGTTCGTCTTCCTCGGCATCCTCGTGGTGGGCTTCATCTACGAGTGGAAGAAAGGAGCCCTCGAATGGGAGTGATGGGACCGCACGGCGGCTTCGGCGCCGACCGGCGCGAAGGCGTTTCCGAGCAGGGGTTCGTGGTGACGCAGGTCGACAACGTGCTCAACTGGGCGCGCACGGGCTCGCTCTGGCCGATGACCTTCGGGCTAGCCTGCTGCGCGGTCGAAATGATGCACGCCGGCGCCGCGCGCTACGACCTGGACCGCTTCGGGATCGTGTTCCGCCCGAGCCCGCGCCAGTCCGACCTCATGATCGTGGCCGGCACCCTGTGCAACAAGATGGCCCCGGCCCTGCGCAAGGTCTACGACCAGATGGCCGAGCCGCGCTGGGTGCTCTCGATGGGCTCGTGCGCCAACGGCGGCGGCTACTACCACTACTCGTACTCGGTCGTGCGCGGCTGCGACCGCATCGTGCCGGTGGACATCTACGTTCCGGGCTGCCCCCCCACGGCCGAGTCGCTGCTCTACGGCCTCATGCAGCTCCAGAACAAGATCCGCCGCACCAACACCATCTCGAGGCGCTGATGCAGGCCCCCCTCGAGACCCTGCAGGCGGCGATCGCCGCGGCCCTGGGGCCGCAGGCGAAGGCGCAATCGGTCGACCGCGGCCAGCTCGTCGTCGAGGTGGGCGCCCCGGATCTCGTCGCCGCTTGCACGCGCCTGCGCGACGATCCGGCGCTCGCCTTCTCCACGATGGTCGACCTGATCGGCATCGACTACGACGGCTACGCGGGATGGGAGGGGCCACGCTTCGCGGTGGTCTACAACCTTCTCTCGCTCGAGCACAACATGCGCGTGCGCCTGCGGGTGTTCTGCGCGGACGAGGGCTTTCCCGCCGTGGATTCCGTGATCGGCGTCTGGCCCGCGGCCAACTGGTACGAGCGCGAGGCCTTCGACCTGTACGGCATCGTCTTCACGGGCCATCCGGACCTGCGCCGCATCCTCACCGATTACGGTTTCGTGGGCCATCCCTTCCGCAAGGACTTCCCGGTCACCGGCTACGTCGAGATGCGCTACGACCCCGAGCAGAAGCGGGTCGTCTACCAGCCGGTCACGATCGAGCCGCGCGAGATCGTGCCGCGCGTGGTCCGCGAAGACGCCTACGGCGAGTCGGGCAAGAAATGAAAGCCGTGAACAACGAGGCTGGCGAGGCGCGGGAGTGAATCGTGGCTGAGATTCGAAACTACACGATGAATTTCGGGCCGCAGCACCCGGCGGCCCACGGGGTGCTGCGCCTGGTCCTCGAGCTCGACGGCGAGGTGATCCAGCGCGCCGACCCGCACATCGGCCTGCTGCACCGCGCCACCGAGAAGCTCGCCGAGACGCGCACGTTCCTGCAGAGCGTGCCGTACATGGATCGCCTCGACTACGTGTCGATGATGTCCAACGAGCACGCGTACGTGATGGCGATCGAGAAGCTGATCGGCGTGGACGTGCCCGTGCGTGCCCAGTACATCCGCGTGATGTTCGACGAGATCACCCGGATCCTGAACCACCTCATGTGGATCGGCGCGCACGCCCTCGACGTGGGCGCCATGACGGTCTTCCTCTACGCCTTCCGCGAGCGCGAGGACCTGATGGACATGTACGAGGCGGTCTCGGGCGCGCGCATGCATGCGGCCTACTACCGCCCGGGCGGGGTCTACCGCGACCTGCCGGACAGGATGCCGCAGTACGCGCCCACGACCGTGCGCTCGCCCGAGAAGGTGCGCCAGCTGAACGAGAACCGCCAGGGGTCGCTCCTCGATTTCGTCGAGGACTTCACCAACCGGTTCCCGAAGTACGTCGACGACTACGAGACGCTGCTCACCGACAACCGCATCTGGAAGCAACGCACCGTGGCGATCGGGGTGGTCACGCCCGAGCGCGCCCAGGCGCTGGGCTTCACCGGTCCCATGATCCGCGGCAGCGGCATCGCCTGGGACCTGCGCAAGAAGCAGCCCTACGAGGTCTACGACAAGGTCGACTTCGACATTCCCGTCGGCACCAACGGCGACTGCTACGACCGCTACCTCGTGCGCGTGCAGGAGATGCGCGAGTCCAACCGCATCATCAAGCAGTGCGTCGAGTGGCTGCGCAAGAACCCGGGCCCGGTCATCACCTCGAACCACAAGGTGGCGCCTCCCACCCGCGTCGAGATGAAGGAGTCGATGGAGGAGCTGATCCACCACTTCAAGCTCTTCAGCGAGGGCATGCACGTGCCCCCGGGCGAGGCTTACGCGGCGGTCGAGCATCCGAAGGGCGAGTTCGGGATCTTCCTCATGAGCGACGGCGCCAACAAGCCGTGGCGCCTCAAGATCCGCGCGCCGGGCTTCCCGCACCTCGCGGCCATGGACGAGATCGCCAAGGGCCACATGATCGCCGACGTGGTCGCGATCATCGGCACGATGGACATCGTGTTCGGGGAGATCGACCGATGAGCAGCCGGGCGCCAGGAGCCGGGAGCCAGGGATGAAAGTGATCGATCAGCGGGTCGTGAACATCGACGAGCTGCAGCTCGAGCACGGCGCCAACGGCGACAAGTTCGAGTGGAACAGTGCGCGCATCGGGCCGAAGCTCGGGGCGAAGGACCTGGGCTACTCGTACGACGTGATCCCGCCGGGCAAGCGCGGGTGCCCGTTCCACAGCCACCACGCCGAGGAGGAGATGTTCTTCATCGTGCGCGGGAAGGGAACATTGCGCTACGGCGGCGAGAGCCGGCCGATCCGCGCCGGCGACCTCATCTGCTGCCCGACCGGCGGCGCCGAGACCGCGCACCAGATCGTGAACGACTCCGACGCGGACCTTTGCTACCTCTCCATCAGCACGATGGCCCCCGCCGAGGTCTGCGAGTACCCCGATTCGAAGAAGGTGGGCGCATACGGCCGCAGCGAATCGCGCCTGCGCCACCTGACCGAGGCCGCGGCCACGGTCGACTACTGGAAGGGCGAGTGATGGCGCTGCTCTCGGCCGAGTCGCTCCAGCGCATCGAGCGCGAATGCGCCAAGTATCCGCCCGAGCAGCGCCAGTCGGCGGTGATGAGCGCGCTCGCGATCGCACAGGACCAGTTCCATGTCCTCACCGACGAGCTGATGGAGGAAGTGGCCACGGTCCTGGGCATGCCGCCGGTATGGGTCTACGAGGTCGCGACCTTCTACAACATGTACAACCTCAAGCCCACGGGGAAGTACAAGGTCACGATCTGCACCAACCTGCCCTGCGCGCTTTCCGGGGCGGTCGATGCCGCCCACCATCTCATGAAGAAGTGCGGCGTGCACGCGTTCGGGGAGACCTCCGCGGACGGGCGCTTCACCGTGAAGGAAGGCGAGTGCATGGGCGCCTGCGGCGACGCGCCCGTGCTGCTGGTGAACAACAAGCGCATGGAAAGCTTCATGTCGGACGACAGGATAGATGCGCTGGTGACCGAGCTGGCCTCGGGAACGGTGTCCCAGCGCACGACGCCCGCCCGACACCGGGAGACGGACGAATGACCATGCTCGACTACGGCCCCGACGCCGTCATCATGAAGGGCCTGGACGGCGCCAACTGGCACCTGGCGGACTACGAGGCGCGCGGCGGCTACCAGGCGATCCGCAAGATCGTGAACGAGAAGCTCACGCCCGAGGCCGTGATCGCCGAGGTGAAGAAGTCGGCGCTGCGGGGCCGCGGCGGCGCGGGCTTTCCCACGGGCCTCAAGTGGTCCTTCATGCCGAAGAGCTTCCAGGGGCAGAAGTACATCGTGTGCAATTCCGACGAGGGCGAGCCGGGCACCTTCAAGGACCGCGACATCCTGCGCTACAACCCGCACGCCCTCATCGAGGGCATGATCATCGCGGGCTACTCGATCGGCGCCACCGTGGGCTACAACTACATCCACGGCGAGATCTGGAACGAGTACGAGGTCTTCGAGAAGGCCCTCGAGGAAGCGCGCCGGGCGGGCTACCTCGGCCGCGACGTCCTCGGCGGCGGGTTCGACTTCGAGCTCTTCGCCCACCACGGCTTCGGCGCGTATATCTGCGGCGAGGAGACGGCGCTGCTGGAGTCCCTCGAGGGCAAGAAGGGCCAGCCGCGCTACAAGCCGCCGTTCCCGGCGAGCTTCGGCCTCTACGGCAAGCCCACCACGATCAACAACACCGAGACCTTCGCCGCGGTGCCCTGGATCATCACCCACGGCCCCGACTGGTTCCTCGCGCAGGGCAAGCCCAACAACGGCGGCACGAAGATCTTCT